>CAZJRY010000048.1:10614-15842 GCA_964548625.1 uncultured Mediterraneibacter sp. | reverse complement strand
ATACTTTCAGGAAATGCCGCACGTCTGAGCGGTTTCCCCTGTAAAAATCAATCATTTTATTTACGATTTTTTCTTTCATACTTCTATTACTCCTGTCCACGTAATATCCTGATCCTGCCGTCTTTCTATCTCCATTCCGTAATACTGCTTATACCTTTCCGCGGTCTTGGCGCTGGACTTTCATCCGCGTATCCTACCGCCAATGCCGCGTACAAGGCGCCTTCCGTTCCCAGCCATTCTGTTAGTTCCTCATATGCAAAATAAGTATCGCAGATCCAAAGACTTCCAAGTCCAAGCTCTGTTGCTGTCAACGTCATATTTTCTATTGCTGCTCCAATAGACTGCGCATTACAGATTTCGTAAATCCGCTCTTCAATGTCCAGATTTTTTTGAATTTCTGTTCCGTTTCTATTTGCTATAAATATAATCACCGGCGCCTGTTTCATAATGCTCAAAGTATATTCCGCTCCCTTTAGCAGTTTCACACTTTCAGGCAGCAACGGATTCTTCTTCTCCCGGTTCAGCCCTCTCTCCATAGCCGAGAGCATCTCTTTTTTCGCTTTTCCCTGAACAACCGTAAACTTCCACGGCTGTCTGTTCTTCGATGAAGGAGCCAATGTGCCGGCTGTTAATATTTCTTCTATATACGGACGAGGAACTTCATCTGATTTATATTTTCGTATACTTCGTCTGGCAGTTACTGCACGTATCACAATAATCAAACCGCCTTTCATTTTCTGCACTATAATGTCAGTTCTTTTCGCTGCCAAATTATTGTATCATTCTTCACAATCCAGTGTCTATACTTTTGTATAGATCGCCATTACCATAATAGTTTGTCTTTTATAGTTATATCAGTGGAGATATCATGACAGATCAAAAAGGTGAGCCTGAAAACTTCTGACTGGAGCTGGTACAACCCCATGACAACAGGAAAAACAGATGACGGTTTACTCGTGATCTCTTCTTTTACGCACCGCATCTGTCACTTCCAGAAGCTCACCATACCGGAAGCAGGATTCCATATGATCGTTAATGATCCCGCACGCCTGCAGATGAGAATAGACTGTCACCGATCCCATATACTTCAGGCCGCGTTTCTTCAGATCTTTGCTGATCCGGTCCGACAGTCCGTTTCTCGCCGGGATCTGTCCTTTCTGATGACCGGTATAAAAATATGTTTTCCCCTTCGTAAATCCCCAGATATAATCGCTGAATGAACCGAATTCGCCGCGGATTTCCTGAAAGCACCGGGCATTATGTATCACGGCTTCGATCTTTCGCCTCGAACGGATCATTCCCTCTGTTTCCATGATCCTCAGGATATCTTCTTCGCTATATTCCGCCACTTTGTCAAAGTCAAAATCATCAAAGCAGTCTCTGAATATCTCCCTCTTCCGGATCATCATATTCCAGTTAAGGCCGCACTGCATGACTTCCATCATCAGAAATTCAAACTGCTTCTGATCATCATGCACCGGAACGCCCCATTCCTCATCATGGTAGCGGATCATCTTTTCATTACACATACACCACGGACACCTCTCCATAATTTCCCTCCGATTTCCATTTTTCACCTGTTAATCTTATTCCTCTTTTCCACTGATAGTGTACCAAAAACATATGTAAAAAGCCATAGTAAAGGCGGTTCTCACTGTTACTCTTTTGTTCCTTAACATATTGTTTTATAATAAGGATACTATGATGCCGGAGGAGAAAATCAATGAGCATGAACTTTGAATACTATAAAGTTTTTTACTATGTCTGCAAATACGGGAGCCTGACCCGTGCCGCTTCTGTCCTTCTGACCAGCCAGCCTGCAGTCACGCGCACGATCCACAAACCGGAAAACGAACTCGGCTGCCGGCTCTTTATCCGCAGCAAGAACGGCATATCACTCACTCCCGAAGGACAGGTCTTCTATAAATATGTCTCTGCGGCCTGCGCGCAGATCTTCAAAGGGGAAAATGAGCTTTCGGAGATGATCAGTCTGGACAACGGCACGATCTGTATAAGCGCGACGGAAACAGCCCTTCACTGCTGCCCGTTCAGCGCCATGGAAGAATTCAACATGCAGTACCCTCATGTACGGTTTAAGCTACTGAACAACAGCACAGCCGACTCGGTCCATGCACTCAGATCCGGAGAGATCGATATGGCGGTCGTATCCTCATTTCCGGACAGTATGGAAAAACATCTGCAGATAAAGGAACTGCGGCAATATCAGGATATCCTCATTGGCGGCGGACGTTTCCGCCATCTGGAAGACAAGAGCATCTCCCTGAGGGAACTGAATGATTACCCATGGATCAGCCTTACGTCTGAAGCTATCACCAGAAATTTTCCGGATCATTACTTTAATGAATACGGACTTGAATTTAATCCGTATCTGGAACTTGCCACCACTGATATGATCCTGCCGGCAGTCAGGCACAATCTGGGAATCGGTTTTATACCTGCGGAATTTGCGTCTGAGGATATCCGGAACGGATCTATATTCGAAATCGCGGTAAACGAAAAGCCGCCCGAAAGGAATATCCTGCTCATATATGACACCGAATATCCGCAGAGCATCGCTTCAAAAGCATTTCGGAAATTTCTTCTTTCCATATCAAAAAGTTATGGATATGATAAACAATGAATATTTTACCTCTTTTATCATTCATGGTACCATAATCATGGTCATATTTTTAACAAATCTATATCCGGTCCGCACTGACGTCAGACTGATGTGTCCGCCGGAGTACAGGAGGTAAAATAATGTCTACACAAGAGAACACTTGTCTTGAGAAGCAGCCGTTATGTCAGGAAATGCTGAAAAAAATGAACGCATACTGGCGGGCTGCCAACTATCTGTCGGCAGGACAGCTCTATCTGCTGGATAACCCGCTGCTGAAAGAACCGCTTACAATGGACCATATCAAGAAAAAAATCGTCGGCCACTGGGGAACCGTACCCGGACAGAACTTTGTATATGTTCACTGCAACCGCGCGATCAAACGTTATGATCTGGATATGATCCTTCTTTCCGGTCCGGGACACGGCGGAAACTTCCTGATCGCCAACACATATCTGGACGGAAGCTACAGCGAAGTATATCCGAATATCAGTCGGGACGAAGAAGGAATGAAGAAATTATTCAAACAGTTTTCATTCCCGTGCGGCGTGCCAAGCCACTGTGCTCCCGAGACGCCGGGTTCCATCAACGAGGGCGGCGAGCTCGGTTATTCCATTGCGCACGCTTTCGGAGCCGTATTTGACAACCCGGATCTGATCGCCACAGTTATCGTCGGAGACGGCGAAGCGGAAACCGGTCCGCTGGCTACATCCTGGCATTCCGATAAATTCCTTAACCCGGTAACAGACGGAGCCGTACTGCCGATCCTCCACCTGAACGGATACCAGATCAGCAATCCGACGATCTTCTCCCGTATCTCACATGAGGAGATCGAGAGCTTCTTTATAGGATGCGGATGGAAGCCTTATTTCGTAGAGGGCGATGATCCGATGACCATGCATGAGAAGATGGCGGAAACAATGGATACTGTGATCGAAGAGATCAAAACGATCCAGAAAAACGCCCGCGAGAATAACGTCCCGGAGCGTCCGGTATGGCCTATGATCGTTCTTCGCACACCGAAGGGCTGGACCGGTCCCAAGGTGGTAGACGGACAGCAGATCGAAGGTTCATTCCGCGCCCATCAGGTGCCGCTTACAATGGAGTCTCCCGAACATCTTGAGCTTTTAAAAGAATGGCTTGAGAGCTATCATGCGGAAGAGCTGTTTGACGAGAACGGACATCTCATTCCCGAACTTCAGGAGCTTGCACCGAAAGGAAACGCCCGCCTCGGCGCAAATCCTCATGCAAACGGCGGTCTCCTGCTGAAAGACCTGCGTCTTCCGGACTTCCGTTCCTACGGGATCGAGGTTGACCCCGGAAAGACAAAAGCGCAGGATATGATCGAACTCGGAGGATATATCAGAGATATCTTCAAACTGAATAAAGAAAGACGCAACTTCCGTATCTTCGGTCCGGACGAGAGTATGTCAAACCGTCTGTACAAAGTATTTGAAGAAGAAAACCGCGACTGGAACGCCGCTCTTCTGGACACAGACGATTGTCTTGCAAGAAACGGCCGTATCATGGACGGTATGCTCAGCGAGCATATGTGCGAGGGATGGCTGGAAGGATATCTGCTGACAGGACGCCACGGATTCTTCGCAAGCTATGAGGCGTTTATCCGTATCGTGGATTCCATGGCAGCGCAGCATGCGAAATGGCTGAAAGTATGCAATCAGCTCTCCTGGAGACAGCCGATCGCGTCTTTGAACTTCATCCTTACTTCCAATGTATGGCAGCAGGATCACAACGGCTTCACACATCAGGACCCGGGATTTCTCGATCACATCGCCAACAAGAAGGCCGACGTTGTGCGCATGTACCTTCCGCCGGATACGAACTGTCTCCTCTCCTGCTTTGACCACTGCATCAGGAGCAAGAACTATGTCAACGCGATCGTGGCGTCCAAGCACCCGAGCTGCCAGTGGCTTTCCATGGAGCAGGCTGTCAAGCACTGTACGCAGGGTATCGGCATCTGGGAGTGGGCAAGCAATGACAGCGGAGAAGAGCCGGATCTTGTCATGGCGTGCTGCGGTGACACACCGACTCTGGAAACGATGGCAGCCGTCACGATACTCAGAGACGAGATGCCGGATCTCAAGATCCGCGTAGTCAATGTTGTAGACCTGTTCAAGATGCAGTCTGACAGCAAGCATCCTCACGGACTCAGCGACGCGGAATATGACGCGATCTTTACAAAAGATAAACCGATCATCTTCGCATTCCACGGATATCCGACGCTGATCCACGAGCTGACTTACGAGCGCGCGAACCACAATATCTCTGTTCACGGATACCTTGAGGAAGGTACGATCACTACGCCGTTCGATATGCGTGTCCAGAACAAGATCGACCGGTTCAACCTGGTAAAAGACGCGATCATCCATCTGCCGCAGCTCGGCAACAAGGGTTCCCATCTGATCCAGAAGATGAACGACAAACTGATCGAGCACAGACAGTATATCGCCGAATACGGTCAGGATCTGGAAGAGATCCGCAACTGGGAGTGGCATACTCCGGAAAATTAAAAAAGATAAATAATACACTGTCATGTAAAAAAGACGGCCTGCCGGAGATCCCGGCTTATAAAAAGCTCAGGATCTTCAGC
>CAZJRY010000048.1:0-10514 GCA_964548625.1 uncultured Mediterraneibacter sp. | reverse complement strand
TAAAAAAGACGGCCTGCCGGAGATCCCGGCTTATAAAAAGCTCAGGATCTTCAGCAGGCAATCTTGTTCCCCGTCCTTTTCTCCGTCTTTAATGATGCGGATGACTGCTTTTACAATGTCAGACTTGTTGTTCACACTATCGTCCATTGCTTGATCCCGAAACATCAATGGCAATTTTAACATAATTTTTCTCCTCCTTTGTATTTTCCCGTGCGTCCAACTTGTATCTGACCATTCCAGTTCATTCCATAAGCATAGTTATAAATATGACCTTCCGTATCAATATAACATTCCATATCAAATGCCACATCCTCTTTCTGTTTTTCGACCGTTTCCATACCAGCTGGCATCTGGAACGGAAGACGGCCGGAAGGTTCAAACTCACCCTTCAGAAGATCGATGAGCGGTCTGACACTGTTATTAAAGTTCAGGATTAACACGTCGGTCTCTCTTTCAAATTCCCTTACTATAAACGGTCCCGTTGTATAAACGCAGACAATGACTGGTTTATCACCCATTCCTTTTCTTGTCTCCAGAATCACATCCAGATCCTTTTCATTTTTCGTTGTAACTGTTTTTCCATAATATGACCGGTCTGTATACCGTCCGTCTTTCTTCTCTCCCGCAATGCTCTTCTTCCTTGCCTCCAGCGCAGTATATGGACGGTACTGAAGACTGATGGGTATGTAGCCGTTTCCGCCTTCTTCCACATCTTTTCTGTCATAACCTCTCATCATATCCAGTGCAGCAGGAGCTGTTACAAGGCACAATGCCGCATCCGCTTCTTCCGGTGTCTCCGTAACCCGAAAAGCTTGTTTAATCTGATTGTATCCGTCAGGGTATTTCCAGCCGCCTTTGATCACTTCTCCTGTCCAGCCAATACTGTCAGGAACATACACCTTTGGAATATAGATCCTGCACCCTTCCTTTAACGGCAGTACATGACCTTTATTTTTAAGCAGTACCATGGACTTTCTCTGAGCCTCATATCCTTCTCGAACATAACCGTCTTTTCCCACAGTCCTTTCGGACGCATCCACATCCAGATAAGGATTTTCAAACAGTCCCGTACGGAAAATATTTTTCAGGATGCGGACGGCAGACTGTTCCAATCTCTTTCTCATAAATTCTTCTCCGAATTTTTGACATCCCAGATCATAGGCCGCTTTTACAGGTGCGGCATCGCTGAGTCCTCCAAACTGGTCAACTCCCGCAAGGATGATCTTCAGGCAGCGTTCAGGGACAGTAAGATTTTCAACTCCCCAGCATTTGCCACTGGCAAGAGAATCCGGTTCTGTTGCATCTTGAACAATATTCCAGTCTGTACACACTACCTCATCGTATCCAAAACGTTCCCGGAGCATATCTTTGATCAAATATTCGCTGTAACTGCTCCCCACCGTCTCGCCATGTAAAGGAGCCTGTTCAAAAGGGGCCATATAATAGGGCATGACCGCCGAGGCTTTCCTGTCTTTCCATTCAGTCGGAACGCCCCTTCCACAAAAGGTTTTAACTGATACTCCATATTATCACCGGGATACACACCAAACTTTCCACAGCCGAAATGTGCGTCTCTCCCGCCTTCTCCGCAGCCTCCGCCGGGCCAGTGTTTTACCATGGTATTCACACTGTCGGTTCCCCAACCGTTTTCAATCTCCGCTTCTCCTTCAGATGTCTGGAAACCGTCGCAGTATGCCCGTGTCATATCAGCAGACAAATCCGCCCCCTCTCCAAAAGTTCCGGCATAGCGGAACCACCGCGGCTCTGTTCCGGGATCGCACTGCGGCGATAGTGTGGTAGTCAGACCAAGAGCCCTGTATTCCTTTGAAGCAATGCGTCCAAACCGGTAAACCAGTTCTGGATCAAACGTTGCGGCAAGTCCAAGATTTTCCGGCCACTGGGAGGTGCCTCCTCCTGCTCCTATATTAAATTCTGTGGAGCTGTCGATCCCGTGCCTCGGATCGGAACAGTTATTTGCCGGTATCCCAAACGGAAGGCTCTCCGCAAGAGCCTGAATATTATTATTCCACTGCGCCGCGTCATGAGCCCCCGATACTCCGCCTACAAGAATATGACGCACTCCATCCTCAGTCATAAATTTTTTCTGCTGGTCTGTCAGATCCGAATTACAGCAGCCGCTTTCTTCCAGAGAAACTCCGTTATATGTTGCCTCCCCGAAATACGGACTGGTGTGATTCGGTATACTCTGATGTTTGCTGTACAGCATCAGACCGATGATCTGGTCAACAGATAACCTTTTAGCAAGGTCTTCCGCTCTTTCCGATGCATTTTTTCGCCAGTCCTCATAAGGGCAAAGTTCTCCCGTACGTGCCAGATCCTTAAAATAGCACCCATCTTTTTCTAAAATTTTTACTCCGGATTGATCATCGTACCCGAGAATCGGCCCATTTATATTCTTTTTAAGTTTAATCATATATTTTCTCCTGATATCTACGGCTGTTTTTGTAACAATTTAATATTCCAAAAACAGGTTCACACTGCCTGTAATCCCAGATTGTGATTCCGGTTCCTTTATCTGGCCTGTCACATCCGGCACTCCTGCATTTTCCCGCTCCAATGTGGTGGCTACCTCAATGCTGATCTCGTTTTCTCCTGATTTCACCTGATCTGTCAAATAATACAGAAACGGAGGCGCAATCTGTATTCCCAGACTCTTTCCATTCAGAAAGACTTCCACTCCCTCCGCTGCGTCTGTAATCTCCAGATATACTTTACCGGGCAGATCTGTGCAGAAATGATTTGTATATTTTACAAATCCTGAAAATTCCGGTTTTTCCTCAGCCAGGGAGTCCGGAAGAGATACCTGTTTTTCCTCCCTGAAGTTCGGATACTCAATACTTCTGCACAGGCTCCTTCTCCACTGCTCTCTAAACGGAATCTCTTTCCTTTCTTTTGGAAGAATCATTCTTTCACTGTACAGCTTTTCTATCTCCGTTCTCGCTGCAGACGTATCGCTGATAAATACGCGACTTTTTAACGGTTCAATATCTATAGAGATTTTCCCGTCTCTCTGCTCCACCGGAAAGATCTGATTGTCCCATGCGTCATACTCATAGAAAACAGAGCCGTTCTCTTCCGGCTCCACATGACAACGGATGATACCATGATAAGATTCTCTCCCCTCATTTACAAGCATCCATACTGAAGTTCCATCCTGATGGATATAATGCAGATATCTGATCCTGTCGTCATGAGGCTCCAGTGACAGTTCTCTTACCTTCTCCTGTTCCAGCAGCTCCGTAAGATTTTCCAGTTTTACTGCCGGGCACAATTTACAAAGCGCTGCTTTATATTTCTGAATTTTTTCTTTGTCTGATACTGAGACATTACAGATTGCTTCCGGATAGTCATTGATTAAAATCACCCAAATCCCTTTGCCAGTCATCTCAACAACCGTCTTTGCCATTGTATCCGTCATATACTGGGCATACGGTATAATAAGCACATGATAGCACTGGCTGTTCACCTGCAGAATATTTTCCCGGATCTTTGTCTGGAAATAACTCCTATCCGTAAATACATCCTGCGGAATATAATCATATTCAATCTGGTTATCCGCAAGCATCCGCCCTATCTGATCGGATGTCATGTATTTACCCATCCACTCTTCCTCTGCATGGTAAAGTACAGCAACCGGAGCTATATGATTTCCTCCGTTCAGCAGCTCGCACATCCGGTTCATATATTCCATCAGGCATCCGAAATGCCGGTACTGGGGATTATTCCCATGGGCATAGAAATGGGGCGGGCAGTCCGGATCGGGATATTTTTTCGCACTGAACGCATGGGGAACAAAATGATTGATTCCCCGGACAAGAAAATGATCCGTAAGATATTTCTCAAGCCTGACTCCCTCTGACCAGCCATAGTTTCCAAAGATCTCACACATGGATCGTCCTTTTTTCAGAGGCTCGATGGCTGCGGCCGAGCTTCCAAGTTTCCCTAACATATAATGATAGAATGTACCGTTCCTGTGCTGAAAGATTCCATTATTGTAATTGATATCCTCACCCTGAGGGAATACCTGACCACCAATATCATCAATTCCCGCCATATCCTGTCCCGCAAGACCGCGGAAATAGTGCCCCAGTGAGGATCCTGTTCTTGTATGATGGTTATTATCCTCGATCAGATGACCGATATACTCCACCCCATGGGTCCTACACCACTTCCCGATCTGTTGGGAGAAATTTTTCTTTACAAGATCGGTTACTGCATTCATATAGATATATCGAACCTTCGCCGTCTCATCTGAATCCGGGCTTGCATCCCAAAGTAAGGCAAGCTTCACTGCGTAATCCGCCCCCAGTTCTTTTTTTAGGCGCTCTTCCAGTTCCCGGCTCCACGGGAAATCCGTATCTGTTCCAAAGCCGTTCTCAATCTCATAGAGATGTCCGTTTCCCAGCTCCGGTTCATCAGAAAAGAATCCTGCGATCGTCTTCCCGAAATCATCTTTATAATGTGCGTAGTGAGGCTCGTATACCGCATCAATCAGGACACGGCAGGAGGCAGAATCCATCATATTGATATAATCCCTATGATATCCATAATTTCTGGAGAGATGAAGAACGCAGACTTTCCATTCGCCTGCCGGAGCAATCCACATCAAAGCGCGATCCTTGATAAGCGGCATCAGATCAATCCGGTACTTGCCCTCAGCGGATCTGTTTTCTATACTATCCTGTCTGAAAGCACAGACTGCCAGTAGTCTGTCGTCGTGGAATATTCTCTGCGCCTTCGGCAGAACAAACTCCTCGACCATGTTCTTTTTGAATTCTACCGGATGACAGAGTTCTGTCTCATCCAGATGCAGGTTTTCTCCCTCTTTAAGGTTATAATTTTTGCAGCATATACTCTGCCTGCACAGTTCGTCCGGCTGATCCAGCATGGCTCCGTTGGCAAAACCAGTGGGAAAATGACTGTCATCAAGGATCCATACTTTCATTTTTCTTTTTCTTGCTTCATCCAGAATAATATCCATGTCATGCCACCAGCGTTCTCCGCAGAAATCCGGATGCGGACGGCTTTCCACGCACACACCCTTGATATTGCTTTCATCGATCGCACGCATATATTCCCGCAGCATTGCCTCATCTTCCCCATGCTGCCAGAAAAACGGGAATATATAATTCCCTTTTTTACCAGATAATACTTTCTTGATTTTCTCGTTCATGATCCGTCTCCTTTTTGGCGAGAATTTCACGCTCTCTCAAGCTAATTATAAATAAAGACTTTAATCTTGAGCAGTGTTGTCTTGTCAAAGCACAAATACGCTGTCTCATCCCCGTTAAGCCTTCTTATCGTTTCCCATTTTCCGTTTTCTATTTTTCCTTCTTCCACACTGATAAGATCCAGATTGGGGTTCGTATTACTGGAAGAGCGGAATCCCAGACAACATCCGTTCAGGAACAGGATGCAGCTGTCATTTCCCGTCTGAAGTCCCATACATACTCCCGCGGGGGATTTAAATACAGGTGTTTCAAACGCAGCGTCCACATAAAAATCAGGAAACGCAAGCACACCGGAAGCACCATTTTCCGCACTGACTGCCTGAAGTCTCTCTGTCCCGTATGCATCTGTCAGGAGAGGCATCAACTGGCACAGTGTTTTGGCCATTGTTCCATACTGGTCAATATCCTGCGGAGTCTTCAAAGCAGGATCCGTTACATCCATTCCGAAAAGGAAAGACTGAACCGCTGTAAAAGGCTGTCCCATATCCTCAAATCCGAAAGGCGCATAACACATGGCATGATAATGACCCACACAGTATACAAGTCGTGAAGCCGCGTAGCTGTGTATCGCACATTCAGGTATGAACAGCGGATTTTCATTGCGTGTGTATTCATCACAGATTTCATAAAAATTCGGGACATATATGTCCGGGCACAGCAAATCAATGCTGGGAGCTGCACATCTCCACACCTCATGCACACGGGATACCGGTCCTCCGCTCGGATAGCTTCCCGGGTTTTCCCCTTTATCCAACCAGCAGTTCACACTCATGGGAAGCGGATATTCTTTTTTCCCTGCCGCGGCAACTTTTTCTACATACGAAGCGATATAATATGCACTGAACAATTCCTCTGCCGCTGCGCCAAACTGCTGTTCCCAGTTTCCGTGATCCGCACCGGCGAGGACAGCCTCTTTTATATCCGGAACCATACTGTCCGTATGCCCGCGCATATATTTACTTAGATCCTCCGGCACCTCCGCCGCAAAAAGCTCATCCGCAAGATCAGAGTGTTCGCGCGCCGCTCCAAGAAGACCAGTCTCATTCTCCACCTGAATTGCAACAATTGTATTTTCTTCTCCGTCTGTATCACGTAAATGAGCCATTAATGCTGCAAATGCTTTGGCATCCGCCTTACACGTTTCTTCA
Organism: uncultured Mediterraneibacter sp.; assembly: GCA_964548625.1. Lineage (GTDB taxonomy): Bacteria > Bacillota > Clostridia > Lachnospirales > Lachnospiraceae > Mediterraneibacter. Next base: position 4,114 of record CAZJRY010000048.1, on the reverse strand, counting down.
CACAGATACGACATTGTGGTATAGGGCAGATTATACATTTCCGGTCTGGGAGCCTTGTTCATTCCCTTTTTAATCTGACCTCTTTTAAATCTCTGAAGATCTGTCTTTACCCATGATGGAGTATACATTCCCTCTGCATTTTTCCATGTCCCGAACCAGAGAAAGACCAGCTTTTTCCCTCTTTCTCTTGCCTGAGCGATGAGACCATCAACCAAGGAAAAATCAAAGGTACCTTCTTCCGGCTCCACTGTTTCCCAAGCCACAGGTAAAAGAAGAGTATTCATTCCCAGCGCTTCCGCCTGATCCCATACTTTTTCCATATATGTAAGAGAAGAAGAGCTGGAATTATGAGATTCTCCGGCTATTAAGACCATTGGTTTTTCATGTACCATGAGAACTTTTACGTTCCCTTGCCGTTTAATATATGGTATTCTGCTCATTCTCATTTCCTCCGTTATTATTTAACCTTTTTTGCTTTTCCGCGGGTAATCCCATTTTCATTAAAACTGTCCACTCTCATGAAAAGTGGTCTGTCTTTTACCAACGCCCCGATTCTCTGTTCCTTACTGTATGTCAGATAGCTATGATAAAGCTTGTCCTTTTCATATCCCCACAGAATATTATAACCTGTCTTATCTTTACAACTTATCTTTACCGTCATATCCAGATCTGATTCCTGCTTCACATCGAATTCTGCTGCTTCCGGTTTTTGTCCGTTTCCTTTCCCAAAAACACGCAACCCTGATATACAAGGTTTTTGTCCAAACGGTATTTCCAATATGGTTAATTTTAAAAACCGCATCTTCATTCCCTGCTCATAAACAAGGAAATCATGAGGAAGATCTGTGTCTGCACCTGATTTATCCTCAAGCATATGATACTCTTTTCCATCAGTAGAATATTCCAGTATCCATCTTGTTCTATGGTGCTGTTCATCGATATATCTTGGCTGTGGGCCGGGATGTATCTTCCCTGGGACAGGTATGTTGATGGTATCATCTGCGAAATTAATCTGTATTGCATGCACACTGAAGATTTCTTCCAAATCCATCAGCAACCATTCTCCCGGTTCTGACGACTCAGCACGCCACCATGTCCGTATATCCTCATTCACAGCCAAATCCGGCTCTTTGCCCGGTTCAAAGGAAGAAGCTGTTACAGGCTTATTGTAACTCAGCAGATACCATTCCGGATCCACCCATGGATCCATATGCATCTGTTCTACACTTCTGGGCCAGTCTCCATAATTCTGATTGCAGAATAATTCCCCGTCACTGTCAAAACCGGCAGGCCAGAGTCCTATGCGTCTTTCGAAGCTCTGATTTTTGCTGATCCTCATTGTAGCGGTATGCCACCAGTTTCCATATCGATCCTGCATAGTTGAACCATGACCGGCCCCTGTTATATATCCCCCGGCCTTATAAGAATATGGATTATTTTCAGCAAGTTGAAACGGTCCCAGAGGATTTTCCGAAACATAAACTCCATCCCCATAAACATTGTATTCTGTACCGGGGCAGGCATACTGCAGATAATATCTTCCATTCTGTTTTGTCATCCATGCGCCTTCAATATATGGGAAGTTATTAAAGATTCCCTTGATCTGAGCGGCAATTTCCGGCGTAATATCCGTTTCCGAAAGTTTTTGTTGTTCTAGGAAAGCATGATATGCCTGTTCCAGTTCTTCGCCTTCCAAAGGACGCAGACTGTGGTCATCCCCGGTTCTTTCAAATCCATTTTCTTTCACATTGCCTGAGATCAGAGCCTTTTTTTCTCCTATGGGCTTCATATCTTCCTTGTTTAACTCGACGCCCCAGATGGGAGAGCTGTTAGAGCATCCCCAGTAAAAATAGATCCTGCCGTCATCATCCTGAAACAGATTTGGATCCCAGAAAGGAAATGTACCCGGCACTTTCTCATATGGTCCGTTTATCACATCTTTAGTCCGATAATAATCACAGTTCCTTTCTGAATTGGAGGCGCAGAAATAAACATAGTCGCCGATGACTCTTATATCCGGCGCATAATCATATAGAGGGAGACTGTCCGGGAGCCTGTGATTTTCCCATGTGACCATATCTTCCGAAACCCACACGCCAAGGGTCATAGAGGCACACAGATAATACTTCCCTTTATAAAAAATCATAGAAGGATCTGCTGCCTCCCGTGAGATTCCCAGCTCATCGCCTTTTCTTCGGTCAATTGTAAACTGATAAAGATATTCCATATTGATCGGATTGCAGTAATACTTCTTGTTTCCTAAATCATTTGCCATAGATATTTTCTCCCTGTTATTCTTGTCTCATGAAATTGCCGCTCGCAGCGCGTCAAGGATTCCGTTATACTGCTCATCACTCATAGCTCCGAAGCTTGCCAGGCTCTTCAGCGGTACTGTTACTGTCATGACCTGTACCATCGGATCCTCCGGTTGGTCATCCTGACCGCTGTCACCGGACGTCTGCCCCATGATCTGTTTGATCACTTCCGCAGTTCGCGGATCAGCCAGCAGTTCTCCAATCGTAGTGGTGCCGCTGATTTCCAGAGGGGGAGTTTTTTCTGTCATAAAATGCAACACTTCAGCCAATCGGATATCGTCACTGGCATGCCCGATCATTACTTCGTATTCTCCGGTGGGGGCATACCAGTCTCCCAGCTGTTCATGATAATAGCTCAGATCCCGTGCTTTTAATTCCAGTGACACGGTCTTTGTTTCTCCCGGCTCCAAATTTACTTTGGCAAATCCTTTCAGCTCTTTTACGGGTCTTCCCGGAGTACCGTTTTTATCGCTTACATACATCTGGACGACTTCTTTTCCCGCCATTTTTCCGCTGTTTGTGACATCTACACTCACAATGATCCGGCTATTATCGTCCATATGATCCGAAGATAATTTCAGATTACTGTAAGAAAACTCCGTATAGGAAAGTCCATGCCCGAACGCCCACCTTACAGGCATTTTTTTCATATCATAATAGCGGTATCCTACATAAACACCTTCTGCATACCGGACTGTTTTGCCATCTCCCGGGAAATTGAGATAACTGGGATTATCCTCCACTCTGAGAGGAAATGTTTCTGCCAGTCTTCCGCAGGGATTTGCTTCTCCCCACAGGATACGATCACATACTTTCCCGATTCCCTGACCGCCAAGATACATTTCCAGCACAGCTGCTACGTCATCTGCCCATGGACACTCTACCGGGCTTCCATTATGAAGTACCACTATAGTGTTTGGCTGCGCAGCGCATACCGCTTTGATCAGTTTATTCTGGCAGGCCGGAAGAGCCATATCCTTACGGTCATATCCTTCTGACTCAAACGAATCCGGCAGACCTGCAAAGATGACCGCCGCATCAGAATCTTTTGCGGCTTCTACAGCAGCTGCAAGCGCCTCCTCCTCCATCTCGTCCTTATCAACAGGGAATCCCTCCGTATAGATCACACGGCGTCCGTTTTCTTCTGCGCACTGCAGCGCGGATACAACTTTGCTGGCATTAATGTGACTGGAGCCGCCCCCCTGATACCGTGGAGCCGCAGCAAAACCGCCGATGTAAACAACATTCATCTGCTTCTTCAAAGGGAGTATGCCATTATTTTCAAGCAGGACAGCACACTCTGTTTCAATATCCACTGCTTTTTCATGATCTGCCTCCCTGTCGAAAACCGCTTCGGGATGCCTGTGTTCCGTGTAAGAAAAAATCACATCCAGAATCCGTTCTACGGCCTGATCCAGCAAAGTTTCATCCAATAAGCCATCTCTGACAGCCTCTACAATCTTTGCATCATTCACTCCGCCGGATGAAGGCATCTCCAGATCCAGTCCAGCGCGGATTCCCTGAACCCGGTCATTCACAGCTCCCCAGTCCGTCACAACAAATCCTTTGAATCCCCATTCATCGCGCAGCACTTTTGTCAGGAGCCATTCATTGTCCGCGGAATACACTCCGTTAATCTTATTATAACTGCACATGATGCTTTTCGGCTGTGCTTCTTTGACCGCTTCTTCAAAAGCCGGAAAATAAATTTCACGAAGAGTTCTTTCATCCACTTCCGAGGAACAGGTCATACGGTTATATTCCTGATTGTTGGCGGCAAAATGTTTCATACTGGTTCC
>CAZJRY010000047.1:0-15951 GCA_964548625.1 uncultured Mediterraneibacter sp. | reverse complement strand
CGCTCACGGGAAACAAATGCCTGGTCGATACATTTGACCGGAACTTTGAGTTCAGTGTGGAGCATGTATCTCTTGCAAAGCAGGCGGACGCAGTTATGATCGCTCCTGCCAGCGCCAATGTGATCGGCAAGCTTGCCCATGGGATCGCGGATGACATGCTCACCACAACAGTCATGGCGTGCAGATGTAAAAAGCTGATCGCGCCGGCGATGAATACGAGGATGTTTGAGAATCCGGCAGTTCAGGACAACCTCAGGACACTCGCCCGCTATGGCTGCGAGGTTATCAGTCCGGCCGTAGGTTATCTGGCGTGCGGGGATACCGGCGCGGGAAAGATGCCGGAGCCGGAGCTGCTGCTGGAGTATATCCTTCAGGAGACTGCCTGTGAAAAGGACATGCAGGGAATCAGGCTGCTTGTGACAGCCGGTCCTACCCGGGAAGCTATTGATCCGGTGCGCTATATCACGAATCATTCTACCGGAAAGATGGGATATGCCATTGCGAAAACGGCGTCAAGGCGGGGCGCGGAGGTGACGCTTGTGACCGGACAGACGGCACTGACGGCTCCGCGGTTCGTAAACGTCGTGAAGGTGACAACGGCAAAGGAGATGTTTGACGAAGTGACCGGCCGGGCAGCGGAACAGGACATCATCGTCAAGGCGGCAGCCGTGGCGGATTACCGTCCGAAGCATGTAAGCGGACAGAAAGTGAAGAAGCAGGACGGAGAGCTTAATATGGAGCTGGAACGGACGGACGATATTCTGGCGTATCTCGGTGAAACCAGAAGACCGGGGCAGTTTCTGTGCGGATTCGCTATGGAGACAGAGGATCTTCTGGAAAATTCCAGAAAAAAACTTGAGAAGAAACATCTCGACATGATCGTCGCCAACAGCCTGAGAACAGAGGGGGCCGGTTTCGGCGGCGACACGAACATAGTGACCATGATCACGGGAGCGGAGGAAATCTCACTCGGGAAGATGTCAAAAGAGGAGACAGCCATGCGTATCCTTGATCAGATCGTGAAGATGCGGACCGGCAACACATAAAAAAGCCGGGGACCGGAAACATACGGCTGCAGAGCAGCGCGGAAAGAATAAAAGAAAAAGAGAGCGGAAATTATTTCCGTGCCAAAAGTATTGTATCCCGTAAGGGAATGATAACAGGGAGGCAAAATCATGAACAATTCAACAACACAGAAACCCGCAGGAGGCAGATACAGCACAATGAGCATGGTTCAGGTGGCGATCTTCGGCGCGATCATATGCATCATGGCCTTTACCCCTTTTCTGGGCTATATACCGCTTGGATTTACGAGGGCTACGATCATCCATGTCCCTGTCATTATCGCTTCACTGCTGATGGGACCGAAGAAGGGAGGCGCGCTCGGCTTCCTGTTCGGTCTGACGAGTTTTATCAACAATACGATCAACCCTACGGCTACATCGTTTGTATTTACACCATTTTATACATTAGGTGAGTTCAGCGGCGGCATCGGGAGCGTGATCATCTGCTTTGTCCCGCGTATTCTGGTGGGAGTTATTCCATATTTTGTATATAAGCTGGCGCTTGGAATCTCAAGTGAAGAGACAAGAAAACGAGGTGTGTCCAATGCAGGGCTTGTGTTCGCGGGCATATCGGGAGCGCTTGTAAATACGCTGCTTGTAATGAATCTCATATTCTTATTTTTCAGAGAAGCTTATGCGCAGGCAAACGAAGTGGCTGTATCGGCGGTTTACACATTCATACTGTCCGTGATCGGGATCAACGGAGTTCCGGAAGCAATTGTGGCAGGTATCCTGACGCTTTGCATCGGAAGAGTGCTCCTGAAGAAAAATATAAGAGAAAGGCTGGGATTTCGGCGATGATCTTGGCGATTGACATCGGAAATACAAATATTGTGATCGGCTGTATCGATGGAGAGAAATGCCTCTTCGTCGAGCGGCTTTCTACAGTCCGGACAAAGACGGAACTCGAGTATGCTTTTGACGTGAAAAATGTACTGGACATTTATCACATCAGAAGAACGGACATCGAAGGCGGGATCATCTCGTCTGTAGTGCCGCAGATCACGACTGCGGCTAAGCTTGCGGTCGAGAAGATAATAAAAAAAGAGGCGCTTGTTATAGGCGCAGGTATCAAGACAGGACTTAATATCCGGATCGATAACCCGGCGCAGCTCGGAAGCGATCTTGTAGTTGATTCCGTGGCGGCGATCGCAGAGTATCCGGCGCCCCTTCTGATCTTCGATATGGGAACCGCCAATACGGTCTGCGTTATTGACAAGAATAAAAATTATATCGGCGGCATGATCTACCCGGGGATCGGGGTATCATTGGATTCCCTGACCGCGCACGCCTCCCAGCTGGGGGGCATCGGCATCGAGGCGCCGGAACATATCATAGGGAAAAATACAGTGGACTGCATGAAGAGCGGCACGATCTACAGTGCCGCAGCCGCCATAGACGGGATTATTGACAGGCTCAAAGAAGAGCTGGGCGGCGAGGCGACTGTGATCGCTACCGGCGGGCTGGCGAAAAAGATCGTGCCGTACTGCCGGAGAAAGGTTATACTGGATGATAACCTGCTGCTTAAAGGACTGGCGGTGATCTACCGCAAAAACCGGAAGTGAGATCCGGATTTATTTTGTCAGGACTTCTACCCCGTTTTCTGTGACGAGCACCATATACTCAATCTGGGCTGACAGTCCGTCATCGATGGTATACACGGTCCAGCCGTTATCTTCATCGACAAAATAGTCGGGGCTTCCTTCGTTGATCATCGGTTCGATAGTGAACATCATGCCGGGGACGAGAAGCATCTCGCTTCCCTTTGGCGTGACATAGCTTACGAACGGATCTTCATGAAATTCAAGGCCGATCCCATGACCGCCGATTTCTTCGACAACGGAATATCCGTTTGCTTTTGCGTGTGTGTTGATGGCGTCGGCGATGTCGCCCAAATGTCCCCACGGTTTTGCGGCGGCTAATCCCAGCTCAACGCATTCTTCAGTGACGCGGATCAGGCGTTCGGCGCGCTCCGGGATTTTTCCCATTTTAAACATTCGTGAAGCATCGGAGAAATAACCGTCCACGATAGTCGATACATCCACATTAATGATATCTCCCTCTTTCAGAATGATATTTTTGTCAGGGATGCCGTGGCAGATCTCGTTATTCAGCGACGTGCATACGCTTTTCGGGAATCCCTGATAATTGAGGGGAGCGGGGATACCGCCGTGTTCTGTCGTGAAACGGTATACAATGTCATCGATCTCCGCGGTGCTCATTCCGATACGGATGTGCTTTGCCACCTCGTCAAGAACAGCCGTGTTGAGGGCGGCGCTTGTCTTTATCTTCTCTATCTGCGCCGCTGTCTTGAGCAGTTTGCGGGCAGGTACGATCTCACCCTTTTCCGCATGCAAAAGCATTTTCTCTTCGATCGGCATATGGCATTTTTTATATTTTTTACCGCTGCCGCACCAGCATAGCTCATTTCTTTCCATGAAATACATCTCCTCTAAAATAACATGATATTGGGGGCGAAAATGCCCTGATATGTCGCCTGTTCATATAAGGACAGGTCAAGACTGCCGGATAACAGGGAACGGAACCTCGGCAACAGCTCAGAAACGGTGGATAAACAGCCCGCTTCGCAGCTTCGGTTCGAACCATGTTGACTTCGGCGGCATGAGCATCCCCGCGTCCGCCACGGACAGGAGTTCACCCATTGACGTGGGATACATGGAAAATGCCATTCCGTCGGAAGCGTCGGCGGCCTCCTCAAGAGCGCCGGTTCCGCGGATGCCTCCGATAAAACGGATGCGCGGATCGGTCTTCGGGTCGTTTATGCCGAAAACAGGCGCCAGAATATGATCCTGAAGGATCGAGACATCCAGCCCTTTTACGGGATCGCCGGACATCAGCCGGGGTGAAGCTGTAAGACGGTACCAGTTTTTACGAAAGTACAGGCCGAACTCTCCTTTGCGCGCCGGACGGCATGCTTCTGTTCCGACGTCTCTGATCCTAAAACCGCCTTTTATCTTATCAAGAAAATCGTCAAATGTACACCTGTTTCTGTCAATGACCACGCGGTTATACTCATAGATCCGGAGTTCATCCGAGGAAAACAGAACCGAAAGAAAATAGTTGTATTCCTCATTACCGGAATACCCCGGATCCGCGGCTCTTCGCATTTGTCCCACTCTGACGGCCGAAGCGGCCCTGTGGTGGCCGTCGGCAATATAAAGCCGCGGAATTTCCCTGAATAATTGAAAAATGTTATCAATATATATCCGGCTGCTGATCTTCCACACCTGGTGCCTCACCCCGTCGTCACTGATAAAATCATACAGAGCGGGAGAGGTTTTCACTTCATTGATGATACGGCGAAGAGACGCGCAGGGCCGGTAAGTAAGGAAAATCGGTCCGGTCTGGGCGCTGCATGCGTCGACATGGCGTACACGGTCTTCCTCTTTTTCGGCCAGCGTATTTTCGTGCTTCAGGATCACGCCGTTTATATAATCATCGACAGCAGCGCAGCCGACAAGTCCGGTCTGCGTCTTTCCGTCCATAGTAAGCGCGTATATATAATAACATTCTGTGCTGTCCTGTATAAACGATCCGTCTTTGACCATGGCGTCGAGGGTGCGCCGCGCTGTCCGGTAGACTTCGGGGGAATAGATGCCGGTACCTTCCGGCAAAAGCGTTTCCGCCCGGTCGATCTTCAGGAATGACAGGGGATTGGCCCTGACGATTTCCCTCGCTTCACTGCTGCTGTATACATCATAGGGAAGCGCCGCGATAGAAGATGCCAGATCACAGGCCGGACGTATTCCCCTGAACGGACGGATCGTACTCATAAAGGTTCTCCTTCTTGAAATATATTTTACTGCCGGGTGTTTTACCAAGGATATTCTATCACACCCGCAGAGCTTTTGCCAGCCGCAGTTCATGTCGTATCCGGAAGGGGCGATTCGACAAAACCTCTGTTTTTACTTGCCCGCAGATGAAAAGTATAGTAGTATTAATATCCGAAGGAGAGATAATTGTATGTGGTATTGGATCGTAATGTTTATACTCATTGCCGGAAGTGCCGGAATGCTCGGGATTTCTTTCAGAAGCATAAAGCAAAACAGAGCGGCTGCGGAAGTGCGGGCACAGTCGGCCGGCGGCGGAAGACGGCGCAGGCGCCGGGCTGAAGAAACCACGGACGAAGACAGATATGACGCGGCTTCGAGGCAGAGAAAGCGGCCGGAGCCGGACGAGGAGGAACAGACACAGAGAAGCCGGCGCAGAAAAAAACGCCAGTGGAAGATCATTTTGGAAAATATTGACAGCTGGGACAAATACAGTTTTACTTTTTATGACACTGTCGGCATAGGCAGAGGAAAAGACGGAAGTATGTATGAGAAATATCTTCCGATCACAGATGACGGCAGGGTATCAAAGATACACTGCGCGATCATCCACAGAGGTGATAAACTCTACCTGAAAGATGAAGAATCCAGAAACGGCACTTACCTTAACGGAGAGCGGATCGACCGCCCGGTGGTGATACAGAGGGATGATATCATCGGCATCGGCGGGACAAGGCTCGAGATCCAGCGGGTTCTGAGAGAGAGCGAATGAAAGGATTTTGACTTACGCGAAAGCCGTCCGGACCGGAAACGGAACGGGCGGCTTTTGCGTACGGTCAATTTCAGCCGGAGAATATAAAAGAACGGAATGCGTCTGTAACGCATATAGTATCTATATAATGTCTTTCCGGGAGTGTATGACTTATGGATGCGAAAATGCCTTATTATATGGCGTACCCGATGCCGTTTTCCTATGATGACGAGAGAACAGAGCGGATGGATTTTGAATATCTGAAGAGCATGTATCCTGATGCGGCGAAACGGCTCCTGCCTTATGTCGAGGAGGAATGTGACCGCATGGAGTATGAAAACAGTATGGTATATGACCGGTATCCGGATAAGCTGCAGCTTAAGCTGATGTGCAGAAGAGTATATGACAATGTCAGAAAATATGAGCATATAGATGAAGCGGAAAAACCTGATGAACAGACCGGCGGACCTTCTTTGCGCGATTTCGCGGAAGTGATGCTCTATCAGGAGCTCTATAAACGCAGATCCGACTATAGAAGAAGGTACAGGAGATTTTACTAACGGACAAAATAATGATATACTGACTTCATAAGAGATGCTATATAAAATACAAAATAAAGAGAGAACATAATATGAAAAGAAATTTAATTTTTATCGGAATGCCTGCTGTCGGGAAGAGCACGGTCGGCATTGTAGTGGCAAAACGGCTGGGAATGCGGTTTATCGATACTGATCTTCTGATCCAGGAACAGGAAGGGAAGCTCCTGCGTGAAATAATCGCCGAAAAAGGCGAGGAGGGATTCCTGGAGATCGAGAACAGGGTAAATGCTTCGGTAAAAGCCCGGAATTCCGTTATATCGCCGGGAGGCAGCGTGATCTACTGCAAAGAGGCAATGAAACATTATAAAAAGATCGGAACAGTAGTATATTTAAAAGCGTCTTACCAGACAATAAAAAGGCGGATCAAAAATCCGAAGAAGCGGGGAGTCGTGCTTAAAGAGGGACAGTCGCTGAGGGATCTGTACTATGAGCGCGTACCGTATTTTGAGAAATATGCCGATATAATTGTATGTGAAGACGGATGCCGTATAGAAGATACGATAAAAAATGTATTAAGCGCGGTGAAAAAGTATAGGAAAACGACGGAATTCAGGAAAAAACTTGACAATGTACCTGACAGGAAACTAAAATAAGACGTTGAGCCGGGGACAGCACTGCCCCCGGCGGTAAAAAACCGATTTAAAAACAACGGGGTTTATGGTATAATATGTTAATGAGCACAGTTACTGCAAATCTCTTGCACAGACATTAAGATACTTAGAGGGGAAATACAAATAAGATAATAAGATCGAGGTTGAGGTGCAAAATGGAGCAATATATAATCAAAGGCGGGAATCCGCTTGTGGGAGAAGTGGAGATAGGCGGCGCTAAAAACGCGGCGCTCGCCATACTGGCAGCGGCGATCATGACGGACGAGACAGTCCTGATCGAGAATCTGCCGGATGTTAACGATATTAATGTCATGCTTGATGCGATCAGCGAGATCGGCGCCAGGGTCCGGCGTATTGACAGGCATACAGTCAGGATCAACGGGGGAGCGATCGGAAATTTCAATATTGAATATGATTATATCAAGAAGATAAGAGCGTCCTATTATCTGCTCGGAGCGCTTCTTGGAAAATATAAGCGTGCTGAAGTGGCGCTTCCCGGAGGATGCAATATCGGCAGCAGGCCGATCGACCAGCATCTGAAAGGGTTTCGCGCGTTAGGGGCGGACGTGGATATCGAGCACGGTAAGATCGTGGCCGAAGCGGAATATTTAAGGGGGACGCATCTTTATTTTGACGTTGTGAGCGTAGGAGCTACGATCAATGTGATGATGGCGGCCGCCATGTCCGAAGGACTGACCATCATGGAAAATGTGGCAAAAGAGCCCCATGTTGTGGATGTGGCGAACTTCCTCAACAGTATGGGAGCGAATATCAGGGGCGCGGGAACCGACGTGATCAAGATCAGAGGGGTACGTTCCCTGCATAAGACAGAGTACTCTATTATCCCGGATCAGATTGAGGCGGGAACATTCATGTTCGCGGCTGCCGCGACAAAAGGAGATGTAACAGTCCTGAATGTTATTCCGAAGCATCTTGACGCTACGATCTCCAAACTTATTGATATCGGATGTGAAGTTGAAGAGTTTGACGATGCGGTGCGTGTTGTGGCAAAAGGACGCCTGAGAAACACACAGGTAAAGACTCTTCCGTATCCGGGTTATCCGACGGATATGCAGCCGCAGATCGGCGTTGTTCTGGCTCTCGCGAAAGGTACGAGTACGATCACGGAGAGTATTTTCGAGAACCGTTTCAAATATCTCGGCGAGTTGGCGCGTATGGGCGCGCAGGTAAAAGTGGAGGGGAATTCCGCTACGATCGAAGGGATCGAGAGATTTTCGGGCGCCAGAGTGAGCGCTCCCGACCTGAGAGCAGGCGCCGCGCTTTGCATCGCGGGGCTCGCGGCTGACGGGATTACGATCGTGGACGATATTGTCTATATACAGAGAGGATATGAGCGGTTTGAAGAGAAGCTCAGAAGTCTCGGCGGCGTGATCGAAAAAGTGGCGAGTGAGAAGGAGATTCAGAAGTTTAAGCTGAAAGTCGGATAAAACCTGTAATTACTATTGACATTTCTTTCACTACACGGTAAAGTTACTTACCGGAACATAATTAAATCATGAAAACTTTCTCTTATTCAGAGCAGTGGAGATACAAAGGATCTGTGAAGCTGCGGCAACCCCTGAAAAGGAAGGTGCCAGCCTGAGCGAGTGATCGAACAATAAGAGGATTGTGACGACAGATATCGGCAGTCCGCTTTGCGGGCTGCTTTCTTTTTTAAGAAAGGAGTTTTATCGTATGGAGAAGTTACTATTTACGTCCGAGTCAGTTACAGAAGGACATCCGGATAAGATGTGCGACCAGATCTCTGACGCAATTCTGGATGCATTGACGGAGCAGGATACCATGAGCCGCGTGGCGTGTGAGACATGCTGCACCACAGGTATGATTATGGTCATGGGAGAGATCACAACAAAGGCTGATATCGATATCCCGAAGATCGTGCGCGATACAGTCCGCGAGATCGGCTACACAAGAGGAAAATACGGTTTTGACGCAGATACCTGCGGCGTGATCACAACGATCGACGAGCAGTCTGCGGATATCGCGCTGGGAGTAGACAAGGCTCTTGAGGCAAAGGAACATACAATGTCAGAGGATGACATTGAGGCGATCGGCGCCGGAGATCAGGGTATGATGTTCGGCTATGCGTCCGATGAGACGGAAGAGTACATGCCCTATCCGATCGCAATGGCCCATAAGCTGGCTCGTCAGCTCACAAAGGTGAGAAAAGACGGTACGCTGCCGTACCTTCGTCCGGACGGAAAGACACAGGTGACAGTGGAGTACGATGAAAACCATATGCCGAAGCGTCTGGACGCGGTCGTTCTTTCCACACAGCATGACCCGGAGGTGACTCAGGAACAGATTCACGGGGATATTAAGAAATATGTATTTGATGAGATCATTCCGGCCGATATGGTTGACGATGAGACAAAGTTTTTCATTAATCCTACGGGAAGATTCGTGATCGGCGGCCCTCATGGGGACAGCGGTCTGACGGGACGCAAGATCATTGTTGATACATACGGCGGTATGGCACGCCACGGCGGCGGGGCATTTTCCGGAAAGGACTGCACGAAAGTAGACCGTTCCGCCGCATATGCGGCTCGTTATGCGGCAAAAAATATCGTGGCTGCGGGGCTGGCAAAACGCTGCGAGATCCAGCTCTCCTATGCTATCGGCGTGGCGCATCCCACATCGATCTCTGCAGATACATTCGGGACAGGAAAGGTTTCCGAAGCGAAGCTGGTTGAGATCCTCCGTGAGAACTTTGATTTCCGTCCGGCGGGAATCATAAGAATGCTCGATCTGCGCAGACCGATCTACAGACAGACGGCAGCTTACGGACATTTCGGACGCAAGGATCTGGATCTGCCGTGGGAGAAACTGGATAAGATTGACGATTTGAAGAAATATTTGTAAAATGTCTTGTAACAGTCGTCAAAAGTGCCGGGCGCTTTTGGAAAAGCGTCCGGTATTTTCTCAGTGGAAAGGAGCTTCCGATGAAACTGAAAACCAAATTGATCATCGTGTTTGTGGCGGTCATGATCCTGCCGACGATCTTTATGACTGTGGCGGTGCATACGCTTGGAAGCGGCGGCGCGAATGAGGTGCTGCAGCTGTATATGGCGCTGGTGTTTTTCACGACAGCACTTCTGATCTACTGGATCTACCGGTCGGTATCTGTTCCGCTGACAAAGCTGCAGAAAGCGGCGCGGAATATCAAAGAAGGAAATCTGGATTTTGAGATCAGACAGGAATCGGACGATGAGATCGGACAACTCTGTCAGGATTTTGAGGAGATGCGTCTGCGCCTGAAGGCGAACGCGGAGGAAAAAGTGCAGTTTGACCGGGAAAATAAAGAACTTATCAGCAATATTTCCCATGATCTGAAGACGCCGATCACTGCCATCAAGGGATATGTGGAAGGGATCATGGACGGCGTGGCGGATACTCCGGAAAAGATGGACAGATATATCAAGACCATATATAATAAAGCTAATGAGATGGATCTTCTTATCAATGAGCTGACGCTGTATTCCAAGATCGACACGAACAGGATCCCGTACAATTTCGCGACGATCTCTGCAAAAGAGTATTTTGAAGACTGCGCGGAGGACCTTCACATGGAGCTGGAGGCGAAAGGCGTATCTTTCAGTTACCGTAATGCTATGGAAGACGACTGCAAAGTGATCGTCGATCCGGAGCAGCTCAGGAGAGTCATCAACAACATCGTGTCAAATTCCCTGAAATATATGGATAAACCAAATGGAAAGATCACGATGGAGGTAAAGGATGTGGGAGATTTCGTCCAGATTGAGCTGGGCGATAACGGAAAGGGAATCGCGGCGAAGGACCTGCCGTATATTTTTGACAGGTTCTACCGGACGGATGCATCGAGAAATTCATCCAAGGGCGGAAGCGGCATCGGCCTTTCCATTGTGAAAAAGATCGTCGAGGAGCACGGAGGAAATATCTGGGCAACCAGTGAAGAGGGCGCTGGTACGACAATGTATTTTGTGATCAGAAAATATCAGGAGGTACCGATTGATGAGTAAGCGTATTTTGATCATTGAGGATGAAGAGAGCATCGCTGATCTTGAGAAAGATTATCTGGAGCTCAGCAGTTTCGAGGTGGAAGTCGCGAATGACGGACAGACCGGACTCGAGAAAGGGCTTGAAGACGACTTTGACCTGATCATTCTCGACCTGATGCTTCCGGGAGTGGACGGCTTTGAGATCTGCCGTCAGATCCGGGATCAGAAAAACACTCCGATCATTATGGTGTCGGCAAAGAAAGACGATATCGACAAGATCAGGGGTCTGGGTCTGGGAGCGGACGATTATATGACAAAGCCGTTCAGCCCGAGCGAACTGGTCGCGCGTGTGAAAGCACATCTTGCGAGATACGAAAGGCTGATCGGAAGCAACGTAGAAGAGAATAAAGTCATCGAGATCCGGGGGCTGAAGATCGATACAACGGCGCGGCGCGTGTGGGTAAACGGCGAGGAGAAGTCATTTACCACAAAGGAATTTGACCTGCTGACATTCCTCGCGGGGCACCCGAATCATGTGTACACAAAGGAAGAGCTGTTCCGTGAGATCTGGGATATGGAGTCCATCGGGGATATCGCCACAGTGACCGTGCATATCAAGAAGATCAGGGAGAAAATCGAGTATGATACGTCTCACCCGCAGTATATTGAGACGATCTGGGGCGTGGGGTATCGGTTTAAAGTATGATTTTAAAGGGAAACCGTAACATTTGACAGGGGCAGGAAATATACATGTTCTCTGTCATGGGAAAGACAGGAGGAGTCATAATGCGTAAAAATCTTGGAACTAATCCGTATGTATATCCCCAGCCGGTGCTGATCGTGGCGACCTACGGCGAGGATGGAACCGTCGATGCAATGAACGTGGCCTATGGCGGGATCGTGAATTCCAACCGTATCCAGATAAACATCGGTGTGCGGCACAAAACATCGGACAATATCAAGCTGAGAAACGCGTTCACAGTCGGGATTGCGGACGAGAAAAATCTTGTGGCAGCAGACTATGTGGGGATTGTATCCGGACATGATGTGCCGGATAAGATCGAGAAGTCGGGTTTTCATACGGTAAAGAGTGAGTTTGTGGACGCTCCGGTGATCGAAGAACTTCCGATCTCGCTTGAGTGTAAAGTGGAGGAGATCAATCAGTACAACGCGACGCTCCGTATCGTGGCGGAGATCGTTAATGTGAGTGCAGACGAAAATATTCTGGACGGAGACGGGAAGATCGATCCGGAGAAGCTTCATGCCATTTCTTATGATCCTGCAAATCATACTTATCTGAGAGTGGGAGGAAAGGCAGGCACTGCATTTTCGGACGGAAACAAACTGAAATGATAAGAAACAGCAGGCTGTTCCGGCATTATGCCGGGCTGCCTGCCTCTTTTAATTTTATATCAAGTAATTCTTTGATCATATTCTGAACAGCTTCTGTTCCTATTTCCGTATTGACAGTGAGATCATAATTCTGCGCCCGGCCCCAGATGCGGCGGGTGTAGTAGCGATAGTTGTCAGAACGTCTGCGGTCCATTCTGCGGACTTTTTGAAGGGCATCTTCTCCGGAAAGATTTTCTGCTTTCATGATGCGCTTTGTGCGAAAATCTTCCGAAGCGTGCAGATAAACCTTCAGAGTATCAGGCCGGTCGCGAAGCACATAGTCCGCGCATCGCCCTACGATTACACAGTTTCCTTTCTCTGCCAGATCCCGGATGACTCTTGCCTCAGACTCGAAAATCTCATCGCGCGGGGATTCCTGAGTCTCTGAATATACATACATCTGGCTCATAAGGTCGTAGAGGAAACTGTTGGTCATGTTCTCTTCTCTGTCCTTGATAAACTGTGGATCGTAATCGGTAGAGCCTGCGGTCATCTGGATGATCTCATTGTCGTAGAAATGATATCCCAGTTTTTCAGCAAGTGCCTTTCCGATATCGTGTCCTCCGCTGCCATACTGCCGTCCGATCACAATGACGGGGAGAGGGGAAGAGCAAGAGTTGTCAGAAGCAGAAATTGTTGCAGGCTGCGGCCCCTCATTTGAATGAAAGAGCAATGTGTCAAGAAAAGTGAGTTTTCTTCCGAACAGTCTGGCGATAAAACCGACCAGAAGGGCGGCAATGATCGTTCCCTCTCTGACACCGTCCGGGCGATGTGCAAAGACCAGTGAGAGTACAGCAGCGATGACGGTCAGTGATACATCAAATGCCACTTTTGTTGTGCCAAACTCAGTCTTCCATGTGGAGGAGACGGCCCGGACAAAGGATTCGCCCGGCAGCATTGCCACATTTGCCAGTACTTCTGTATAGACGCCGAAGCCCAGGATCAGACATCCGACAAGAAGATAGATCACACCGGATATGTATGACTGCGGATTGACGAAGAAAAGCATCACCATAGTCAGGTCAATAAAATATCCAAACAGAATTGAAATTGGAATCTGCAGCAGATGCTCTGCCTTAAAATTCCTGCGAAGTATGATGAGCTGGATCAGGATCAGCAGGAGGCTGAATGCAATTGTAAACTGCCCGAGCGTAAACGGGAAATTCAGGCTGAGTACATAAGGGATCGAAGAGATCGGTGAGGTTCCTAGATCTGCTTTTGTGATCAGACTGACACCCAGTGAATTTATGAAAAGTCCGATCAGAAATACAATATAACGTTTTAGTTTTTCCATATTCTTGTCATTCCTTTTCTTTATAGATGTAAATGAGTCGTGTTTTTATAAATCTTATGGAACAGATCCATAAAGTTCTCTCTGTCTTCTGCAGAGATATCACTGAAAGCTTCCGCTTCCAGTTCATTGAAGGCATCTGTTACCAGTTTTAGCTTTGTTTTCCCCAGTTCTGTCATGAAAACATAAAAGCTTCTACGGTTGCCTCCGAGCATACGGCGTTCTACAAGGCCGATTTCTTCCATGCGGTTTAAGAGCGTGGTAAGCGTGCCCGGTTCGATATGACATCCGTGTGCAATGTCCTTCTGACTGGCGCCATCGTGATCTTTCAGGTAGTCAAGAACCTTGGGCTGCCCGCTGGTCAGGCCTGTGCCTTTGAGTTTTGCGAGAAGCTTCTTTTGAAATATAGAGTGTTCCGCCATAATAAGATAGTGGAAAGAACTGCTCATGAATATATCTCCTTTCACACAAAAAAATAATTTGAATACAAATAGTTTGAATTCAAATTATATATAACAATATCTATTATAAAGAGATGAAAGAATATGTCAAGAAAAAATGTGATGATCAGAAAAAGCATAATAAAATCCACTGTATCGATTCTCGTTTCGTACAGTGGATTTTCGGCTTATTACATCCATTGGATCTTACCTCCTTTATTTAGTTTATTATCTATGTAAAACTATTCTTTGAATAGTGTTTTCAGATTTTGTTTACCTTCCCATTGGACTATACCTCGTTTCTTTAAAATTATTGGAGTTTAAATTAAGTTTTTGGTGGTCCGTCCTCCTTTTATTTATTTTGTTTGCTTTCTTTTGATGTATTTATAATAACTCACAACAATATAAATGTCAAGATAAAATCTGATAAAAAATATATAAAATATAAAAATACAGAAAATTCTGAAAACACAATGGAATACTTAGATATACAAAACGTAGATTAAAGAGTATAATCGAAAAAAGATCAAAGGAGGACTTGTTGTGAAGATAGCGGTACTTTCAGATACACATGGGCTTTTTCGCCCGGAAGTAAAGAAAATTATTTCAGAATGTGATGCAGTGCTTCATGCAGGTGATATTAATTCGCAGAAAATCATAGATGAAATGAAGGGAGCGGCAAAACCGAAGGCTCCGTTTTATATCGTGCGTGGTAATAACGATAAGGAGTGGGCGGAAAAACTGCCGCATTATGAAGAATTTACCCTGGCAGGAGTAAATTTTTACATGGTACATAATAAAAAAGATATTCCGGCTGATCCGGGAGAAAGACAGATTGTCGTGTTTGGACATTCCCATAAATATCTGGAAGAAATCCGGGACGGACGGCTGTGGCTGAATCCGGGGAGCTGCGGAAAGCGGAGATTTAATCAGGATATTACAATGGCGGTTTTGATTATAGAAGACGGGGCATGGAGCGTGGAGCGAATCGATATTCCGCATGAGGCGCCCTCCGGGGAAAAGCAGAAGAGAAAGAAGGCGAATGGTGCGGAAAGATGAGCATGAGAAGAAGAGTGTTTTTGGTATTAATGTTGTTGTGGATGGCGGGTATTTTTGCATTTTCCTCGCGCTCCGGAAGTGAATCGACCGAGGACAGTTATTTTGTGGGGACTATGGTCGGAGATCTTTTCGTGCCGGGATTTGATGAGTGGAGTGCAGAGAGACAGCAGGCATTTGCTGAGAAGATCGATCATCCGGTGCGCAAAACAGCCCATGCAACGGAGTATGCGGTACTTGGGCTTCTGGCAGCAGGGGTATGCATCCCGGCAGCCGGGAGACGGAAAGATGAAAAACTCTGCGCTGTAAAAATCAGCAGAGATTTGCTGCTTCCATGGGCGATTGCGTCGGCATATGCCGCCACAGATGAGTTTCACCAGCTCTTTGTGACGGGCAGGAGCGGGCAGTTTTCGGATGTGGCATTGGACAGCGCGGGTGCGCTGACGGGGCTTCTCATTCTGACAGTATTGAGAATAATAAGCAGCAGGAAGCAGCAAAAGACTGGCAAATCTGAAAATTAATCCGAAAATCAAAATAAAAACAGAGTGCAATCTGATTTTTTGTTGACAAACCGGGTTTTTGAGATATAATAGAACCGGATTGACCGGATTGAAAAAAGCCGATGCGAAGAACAGGACAGAGAGACCGGAAATACCCGGTAACAGAAGCGGTAACGCGGAGGAAGAGCTTCGTCTTCTGACAGAGTAATCTGACAGAGGATGATTTTTTGTGCGATAAGCCCGGTAAGCGGCTGCCGTGCCCGCGCGGCCAGGCATTTTATACAGAAAGGCTGCAAGGTTCTTCGGAAGTTGGCTTGGATCCGAAAAGATGTTTTCTAACTTATCACAGTTTTTCTTTAACAAAGGAGAGAGGATTATGAACACTTTAGTAATCGTACTGATTGCCGCTGTATGTCTGATCGCAGCGTATGCGCTGTACGGACGGTGGCTGGCAAAGA
>CAZJRY010000046.1:0-15978 GCA_964548625.1 uncultured Mediterraneibacter sp. | reverse complement strand
CGTCTCCACATGCACCGTCATCGGGAATTGGTCAACAGCCCTGACCCGTTTCAGTTCATACCCGTTCCCGCACAATATTTTCAGATCCCTCGCCAATGTCGCGGGATCACAGCTTACATACACGATCTTCTCCGGCGCCATATTCACGATCGTATTCAGGAGCGCCTCATCACAGCCTTTGCGGGGCGGATCCACCACGATCACATCCGCGCGCGCCTGATCACCATTGTGTCTCTGCGCATATTCTTCATAATATTCCGGCAGTACTTCTTCCGACTTTCCCACAAAGAACTCTGCGTTCTCAATTCCGTTTATCCGCGCGTTCTCCCGAGCGTCGCGGATCGCCTGCGGTATGATCTCCACTCCGTATACTTTCTTCGCGCTCCGGGCCAGAAATAACGAGATCGTGCCGATCCCGCAGTAGAGGTCCCACACAGTCTCGTTTCCCTTCAGTTCCGCATATTCCAGCGCCAGTGAATACAGCTTTTCCGTCTGGACCGGATTGACCTGATAAAAGGATAACGGTGAGATCTGATATCTGATCTCACCGATGTAATCCGTGATGCATCCCTGTCCCCACAGCGTCTCACAGGAATCTCCCATGATCACATTTGTCCGCCGTGTATTCACGCTGACCGCAATGCCGGTCATTCCCGGAATCTTTGCCAGCGCCCGGACCAGATCATCCGCATGGGGAATCTCCGTGCCGTTTATCACAAGACAGACCATGATCTCCTTCGTCGTGAATCCGCAGCGGATCAGAGTATGACGGATCAGTCCTTTTCCTGTCTTCTCATCATAAGATGAAATTTTATATTTCTTCATAAAGGCAAGGATGGTCTCTAGGATTTCTTTATTTGCCGGCACTCCAAGGGCACAGTCTGTATTTGCGATGATATCGTGGGTCCGTCCGGCATAAAACCCGGTGACCGGATTGCCTTCTTTATCCGTTCCGAACGGGAACTGCGCTTTATTGCGATATCCGAACGGATTCGTCATTCCGACGATCGGTTCCATGACCCGGCTGACCAGCTCCGGCGGAAAGCCGCCGATGCGTTCCAGATTACTCCGGACTTTCTGTTCTTTAAATACAAGCTGTCTGCCATAGGACATCTCCTGAATCTGGCATCCTCCGCATCTGCGTGCGAACCTGCATCTCGGCTCAACCCGGTACGGGGACGGCTCGATCACCTCGATAAATCTTGCGTAGCCGTAATTTTTCTTTGCCTTTATGACCTTTACTTCCGCTTTATCGCCGATCACGGCGTCTTTCACAAACAGCGTGTATCCGCCGGCTTTCCCGATTCCTTCGCCGTCGGAACCGATATCCGTGATCTCGATGATCGCTGTATCATTTTTCTGCATTTTATGCTCCCGATGTCCTTCTCAAGTTCGACTCGAACAGCCTGTTATAACCCAGCCATTCTGTTCCTGTCTTTCCTTTAAATATCTCGGTCAGAGTCTGCATCTTGGCGTCTGCGTTGTCTGCCAGATTAAGCGCCAGCGCTTCTGCCAGGGCGGGCTTCTTCGGAGAGCCGTACTCCAGCTCCCCGTGATGCGCGATAATACAGTGCTTCAGCTCATTTGCAAGACGCTCCGGGAAATCCGGAATTGAACGGATCGCCTCGTCCACCATCTCAACGCCGATCACGATATGCCCGATGAGCTGTCCCTCATCGGTATAATCATTATCCGGAAATGATGAGATTTCCCTTACCTTGCCGATATCGTGGCAGATTGCCGCAGTGATCAGAAGATCTCTGTTCAGAATCGGATATGCACCCGCAAAGTAATCGCACATATGAACAACACTGAGGGTATGTTCCAGAAGGCCTCCCGAAAATCCGTGATGCACTGTCTTCGCAGCCGAATGGCCTTTGAATTTCTTTATAAATTCCCCGTCTTTTACAAAGTAGTATTCAAGAAGCTGTTTCAGCCGGGAATCAGATATCTTCCCGATAAACGCCGTCAGTCCGGCATACATCTTTTCTACATTCTTATCTGTCACAGGCATATAGTCGGCCGGGTCATACTCGCCCTCTTCCGCTTTCCTGATCTGTTTGATATTGAGCTGCAGATTCCCGTTATAGGTGATCACATCTCCATAGACCTCGATAAAGTCTTTCTCATCATAATCCGCGATACCTTTAGAGTTCGGATCCCAGACCTTTCCGTCCAGAGTTCCCGTCTTGTCCTGCAGGATCAGATTGTCATAGGGTTTTCCGTTCCTTGTCTCTGCAGAACGTTTCCCTCTGCAGAGATAAACATTCCTGATCGTCTCGCCTTCGTGTAAACCGTTGATATATCTCATATTGATCCTCTTTCTACTATATTATTAAAAAAGAATTACCCTTTGCTTCCGACCGTCACGGTAAACTCCACATCCACATATCCGTCCGATCCCAGACGCATGCCTTCGACTGTGATCTCACGGCCGATCTCTGTCTCAAGGACCGCGCTCTGATAAGTTACAATACTGGACACGCTCTCGTCTCCGATCTTACAGATAATATCTCCGATCTGGATTCCCGCTTCCATCGCGGGAGAATCCGTATCCACATCCACTACATAAACTCCTGACGGCATCCCCTGTTCTTCTTCAAGTTCTGTCGTCACTGTAGTTCCGTAAATCCCGATATACGGGACACTCTCACCGTTTGCCATGATCTCTATGATCGATTTCAGGTCGGAAATGGCATATGCATTCGCCACATTGCTGTCACTATCGTCCCAGACGTCCGGAGAGATCAGCCCTATGACCTCGCCATCCGTGTTAAACAACACTCCCGTCCCCGATGTCTCTGACACGATATCTGTTGCCAGGACATCGCATTCACCGTCATAGAATGCCGTCTTGTACTCCGCAGAACTGATCAATCCGTAACTCATTCCGTCCGGATAGCCGAACATACTGCCAAGAGCAATTACGACGTCGCCCTGCTTCACCAGATTAGAATTGCCAAGTACAGAGACTTTAACCGTATCCCATGTACTGTCCGCAATGTTATTGCGCGGCACACTGAACATGGCGAGACCGGTATTCCGGTCCTGTATTTTCAGTTCCGCCGCATAACTCTCCCCATCGTCAAATGTAACCGTCCATTCTTCCGCATCCGTACAGATGGAACAGTCCGCAAGGATCAGGAGCTCCTGCCCGTTATCTGCTGTGATCACTCCCGTCACACTTTCACCTATGCCTGTCATCTCGGCGTCCCAGTCTGTCTGGCCGGAAACCCGGCTGACTGTCACAATCCCTTTTCCCGCTTCTTCCGCCTGTTCGCTCATAGCTTCCATGATCTGTTCATAGCTTTCCGCATCCAGAGAATACACCTGATCGGTTTCTTCTTCCTGCGAAGCCTCCGAAAGTTCCTCCTCTTCCGGCAGCTCCTCATCTTCCGGTATAGTCACCGTCTCAAGTTCCCCCCGGAATATATCCTGCATCCATGGTCTGAGCGCAAAAAAACCAAGGCAGGCAAACCCTCCGAGTAGCACGCCGGATACTGCGAGCCTCACAAGCTGCCCCGCGAGCTGCTTCCTGCTGATCGGTTTCGGTTTGATCGTCTCTTGTAAGAAAGAATATTCCTTCTCTTCCCGTCTTTCATCCGGTTTTGGGATCTGATCTTTATCGTCTGGCATGGATCTGTTCCTCCGGATTCTAGTATAACCGATTCGGACAGATAGTTCAATCATTTGGAAAAGACTTTTCTTTATTGAGATAATGGGGTAGAATATTATGTATATATTTATAAAGGGGAATATATGAATCAGAAAACACTTACTAAACTTGAATTTGACAAGATCGTCTCATATTTGGAAGAAGAGGCCGGTTCTTTCCGCGGGAAGCAGTTATGCCGGCGGCTGAAGCCCATGACGGATCTTGAGAAGATCAACACATATCAGGAGCAGACCGCAGCGGCATATACCCGCATTATCAGAAAAGGACGGATCTCCTTTTCCGACGCCGCGCCCGTGGAGGAATCCATGAGGCGTCTGGAAATCGGCGGAACCTTAAGCGCCGCCGAGCTGCTGCGTATCTGCAGGCTGTTGGCAAATGCCGCGCGCGCGAAGTCCTACGGACGCCATAACACACAGGAGGATTCCTCCGACTGTCTGGACGCTTATTTCGACCGGCTTGATCCTCTGACCGGTCTCTCAAACGAGATCGAAAGATGCATCATTTCAGAAGAAGAGATCAGCGATGACGCCAGCAGTACACTGAAGCATATCCGCCGGAGCATGGGCATCATCAACGACAGGATCCACACGACCTTAAACGGGCTGGTCAACGGTTCCCTGCGGACCTGTCTGCAGGATCCTATCATCACCATGCGGGGCGACCGCTACTGTATCCCGGTAAAGGCCGAGTACCGCGCGCAGGTACAGGGACTGATCCACGACCGGTCCTCCACCGGTTCCACCCTGTTCATCGAACCGATGGCAGTGGTAAAGCTGAACAATGACTTAAAAGAGCTGTATGCAAAAGAACAGGAGGAAATCCAGGTGATCCTCGCCCGGCTGAGCGGAGAGGCCGCGCAATACATTGAAGAAATCCGTGGGGATTACCGCGCCATGACGGATCTGGACTTCATATTCGCGAGGGGCGCGCTTGCTCTCAAAATGAAAGGAAGCCGTCCTGCGCTCAACGAGGAGGGCCGCATCCGCATACGGGAAGGCCGGCACCCGCTGCTCGATGAGAAGACTGTCATCCCCATCACGTTATCGCTCGGGGAAGATTTCACACTGCTCATCATCACCGGACCGAACACCGGCGGCAAGACCGTTTCTCTGAAAACAGTCGGACTGTTCACCCTGATGGGGCAGGCAGGACTTCATATCCCTGCGGGAGACCGTTCGGAACTGGCTGTATTTCGTCAGGTATACGCGGATATCGGTGACGAACAGAGCATTGAGCAGAGCCTGAGTACATTTTCATCACATATGACGAATATTGTTTCTTTCCTGAAGAAAGCAGACGAACATTCCCTTGTACTCTTTGACGAGCTGGGCGCCGGTACGGATCCCACGGAAGGCGCCGCTCTTGCTGTTTCCATACTCTCCTATCTTCATAAAAGAAATATACGCACAATGGCGACCACACACTACAGCGAACTGAAAGTATACGCTCTCTCAACGCCGGGAGTGGAGAATGCCTGCTGCGAATTCGATGTGGAGAGTCTCCGTCCGACTTACCGGCTGCTCATCGGTATCCCCGGAAAGAGCAACGCGTTCGCCATCTCCGGCAAGCTGGGCCTTCCCGGTTTTATTATCGAGGATGCAAAGAAGCGGCTCAGCGAACAGGATATCTCTTTTGAAGATCTGCTTACCGATCTGGAGGCAAGCCGGCGGACGATCGAAAAAGAGCGGGAGGAGATCGCCGCCTACCGCCGCGAGACGGAAGCCCTGAAGCAGCAGGCCGAGATGCGTCGGGAAAGACTGGACGAGCAGAGGGACCGGATACTGCGCGAAGCACAGGAAAAGGCCGGCGCCATTCTGCGCGAGGCAAAGGAAGTCGCGGACGAAACGATCCGCAATTTCCATAAATTCGGCAAAGAAAATATCTCCGCGGCGGAGATGGAAAAAGAGCGGGAACGCCTGCGCAAAAAGATAAAAGACACGGCCCCGGCACCTTCACCTCCCCGTAAGGCAAAGAAGGCGCATAAACCGGAAGAGTTCAGACTCGGAGAGACCGTAAAGGTACTTAGCATGAACCTGACCGGCACTGTACAGTCTCTGCCCGATTCCCACGGCAATGTCACCGTACAGATGGGAATCCTCAAATCCCGGGTCAGCATCTCTGATCTCGAGATCATAGAAGAGCCGTCGCCATATGCTCCGAAGAAATTGAGCCGTACTTCAAAGGGTAAGATCGGCATGAGCAAGACGCTCTCCGTGAGCCCCGAGATCAATCTGCTCGGGAAAACTGTGGACGAAGCGGTCGCGGAACTGGATAAATATCTCGACGACGCCCTGCTCTCCCATCTGAGCACCGTCCGAGTTGTTCACGGCAAAGGTACCGGAGCACTGAGAAAAGGGATCCATGAGTATCTCCGCCGGCAGAAACATGTGAAAAACTATCATCTTGCCGAGTTCGGCGAAGGGGATGCGGGCGTAACGGTCGTTGAACTGAAATAGCACATTTTTACAACAGCAAGCAAGGAGGATTCAACATGATAGGGAAACAGAAGATCCTGATTGTCGATGACGATGAAAATATCGCCGAACTCATTTCACTTTATCTTACCAAGGAATGTTTTGACACTAAAATCGTATATAACGGCGAGGACGCGCTGACTGCTTTTGACACATATAAGCCCGGTCTGGTCCTTCTGGATCTGATGCTGCCCGGCATCGACGGTTATCAGGTATGCCGTGAGATCCGTGCCCGTTCCGCCACACCGGTCATCATGCTCTCCGCCAAGGGTGAGGTTTTTGATAAAGTACTCGGACTGGAACTGGGGGCTGACGATTATATCATGAAACCCTTTGATTCCAAAGAAATGGTGGCAAGAGTCCGGGCTGTCCTGAGACGGTATCAGCCGGCCAAACCCGACTCAGACAACAAAGAAAAGGCAAAATGCGCAGAATATGAAGGTCTTGTCATCAATCTGACAAACTACTCTGTTGTCTGCGACGGAAAGAATGTGGAAATGCCGCCGAAGGAACTGGAGCTCCTCTACTGTCTGGCGTCCTCGCCGAATCAGGTCTTTACCAGAGAACAGCTTCTCGACAGGATCTGGGGATATGAATACATGGGGGATACCCGTACGGTCGATGTACATATCAAGCGTCTCCGCGAGAAGATCAAGGACCATCCGCACTGGAGCCTGAGCACAGTCTGGGGGATCGGATATAAATTTGAAACGAAATAACGGATTTGAGATAAGATGAAAAGTATGCTACGCCTGAAATTTATTGCACTTTATATTATATTCGGTTTTCTGTGCCTGTTTACGACCGCAACTCTCACGAAACAGCTTGTGGAAAACCGGCTCACGGAGGACTTGTCGCAGACGCTTTACCGGGAGGCAGCGCTCATTGCCAGCGATTATCTTCCCTCTTACTTTTCGGATGACTCTTCCCTGTATGCCGTGCAGTCGCAGCTTGCCGCCATGCGCCTGTACCTGGAGTCCTCCCTGTGGTTTGTGGACGCTTCCGGTACGATGATCACTTCATCCAATCTGGAGAATACATCGTCGCCCGACGCGATCGAGGATTTTGATCCGGCGGAGATCGGCGGTAATCAGTATATTTCCGGAACCTACCACGGATATTTCGATGAAGAAGTCATCACTGTGATGGCGCCTGTGACCGAAGGTTTCTCTACGAAGGGATATCTTCTGATCCACAGCCCTGTATCCCATATTGAAGAGCGCTGCCGCCCTATCATGATACCGGTGTATATTACGCTGGGCGTCATTTTCCTGCTCTCTTTTATCTTCCTGCTCGGATTCCAGTTCTTTGTCTACCGGCCTTTAAGGAAGATATCCGAAGCGGCGCGTCAGTATGCCCTGGGAAATCTCGACTACGAGATCCCGGTCTACACTCATGATGAGATGGGATATCTGTCAGCCTCTCTTAATTATATGGCCGCACAGCTTAAAGATATGGACGACTACCAGAAGAAGATCGTGGCAAATGTATCCCACGACTTCCGCTCGCCGCTCACTTCCATCAAAGGCTACGTGGAGGCTATGTCGGACGGCACGATACCGCCGGAGCTGTACGGCAAATATCTGAATATCATCCTGTTTGAAACGGAAAGGCTTACAGACCTGACCGGGGATCTGCTGACCTTAAATGAATTTGACACAAAAGAACTGATGCTCAATAAGACGGAATTCGACATTCAGGAAGTGATCAAGGGAACCGCCGAATCATTCGAGGCCGTATGCACACCCAAGCACATTTCTGTCGAACTGCTGCTGATGCCCGGTTCCGTGATCGTCTATGCGGACAAACGCAAGATACAGCAGGTGCTTTATAACCTGATCGACAATGCGATCAAATTCAGCGAAAATGAATCCTCCATAACCATCGAGGTAAGCCTGAAAAACGAAAAGGCCTTTATCTCCGTAAAGGACAACGGCATCGGTATCCCACGGAAAGATCTGAATAAAATATGGGAGCGCTTCTACAAGTCAGATCTCTCACGCGGGAAGGACAAGAAAGGGACCGGTCTCGGACTGTCCATCGTAAAAGAGATCATCCAGGTTCACGGCGAACATATCAACGTCGTCAGCACCGAGGGCGTCGGCACTGAATTTATTTTCTCGCTCAGCAGGGTTATGTGATCATTCGTACAGCATAGCCTGTATGCTTTCGTCGTCCATATTCTCAGAATCCACCCACACAAATCCCGTGTCCACCTGTGCTTCATTTCCAATCTCGAGAACCGTCCTCGCGGCCGCCACCACCGTCGCATATCCCATCCCGAACGGATTCTGGACGACAAGTCCGTCTATGCTTCCGTCCGACAGAGCGTCCAGCTGATCCTGTCCCGCATCGAAGCCCATCATTACAATATCTTCCGTCTTCTCCATGCTTTCAAGCGCCTGCGCGCCGAGCAGTACTGTCTCATCGTTCGTTCCGAAGCAGCCTTTCAGATCCGGGTACTTCTCGAGAACATAGATGACCGCCTCTTCATCGCTCATCTTATCCGCAATGGAATCAATATCTTCAAGACGTGTCCTTGCCTCTTCGGATATGCTCCCGTCTTCCGTTTCCTCATCATCCGCGGATGTCTCTTCCGTATCACTGACGTCCTCCCGGTCGCCAGATGCCTCTGCGGTCAGTTCCTCCAGTTCCTCCGCGGACACACCCAGTTCTTCCGCCGCGGCCTCCCGCTTGATCTGATCGATCTGATCCATATATATCGTCTCCACAACCGATACTCCCGGATGATTCTCTTCTATTTCTTCCCGGAAAGCGGATACTCTTTCTTTCGCGTTGCCCGAGACAGAATCCGGAACGATCAGGACAACCTCGCCGCTCTCGCCGATGGCTTCGCACAGCTTTTCCGCCCCAAGAGCAGCCGCCTCGGTATTATTTGTCATACAGGTACACTGGATATCCTGATAACTGTTGCCCGAATCAAAGGCCACGATCGGGATCCCGTTGGAAATGGCAAGGTCAAACTGCACCTCCGACGCATTCTCGTCAATACTGGCAATCGCGATCACATCCGGATATCTCGCCAGCTCTTCATCCAGGATATTAACCTGCTCGTCGATATCCTCGCTGTCCGCAGGAGCGTTAAAAAGCACCTTGACAGCGTCATCGCCGCTGTATCCGAGCTTTTCATTGATGTCGTCGGCCGCCTGCTGCACGCCTGCCGCCACCTGTTTCCAATAGGAAGAGTTTTCCATCTTCCCGATCACCGAGATGTAGGTGCCCGGCTCCAGGTCAAGATCATCGACATCCGCGTATACGGCCGGTGAGATCGCGTCCAGATTCTCCTGCCATTCAGGGACTTCCGGCGTATCTCCCGTAAAAACATCTTCTTCCTCCTCGGAACCGCACCCGCAGGCTCCCGCCGCCATGCAGAACGCAAGAAAAACTGCCGTAAATATTCTCTTTTTCATACTCTGCCTCCACGCAATCCGGAACACGATCTGTCCGGTTATTAACCTCCCGCACTATTGACTATCATACACCAAAACTCTGAAAAAAAAAGTGATTTTTTTCTAAATTTTCAAATAAGTACTAAATTTAGAACATGTAAATCTCTTGTATAATCATCTTTGTTGTATTAAAATGAGAATAGCGGAAAGGGACAGCTCTTTTCGAAAACTGAAAAAGGAGGGTACATACTATGGCACACGTAATTAGTGATGAATGCGTAAGCTGTGGTTCTTGCGAAGGCGAATGTCCGGTAGGCGCTATTGCCGAAGGCGATGGCAAATATGAGATTGATGCTGATGCTTGTGTAGACTGCGGAGCATGCGAAGCTGCATGTCCTACAGGCGCTATCTCAGCAGAGTAATATAGAAAATCGCAAAGTGATCACACGCAGAAGGACCGCTGTATTAAAGGGAATCTCCCCGACGGATACAGCGGTCCTTTTTTTCGCGATCCCCTCCGGCGGGCGGATTTCGTCTGCGTATATGCAGAATCCGTAATAATTTGACGAACGATTATCCGAAGTTTCCTGTTATGCCTGTGCTATAATGCTACTATGAGTTGAAGCTGATAAAGGAGGTATAAATATTAATGGGTGAAGTCAGATTCATGATTTCCGAAGCCGCGAAACAAGTCGATGTAGAGTCTCATGTTTTGAGATACTGGGAGGAGGAACTGGGACTTACGATCGGCCGTACGGAAATGGGCCATCGATATTATACAAAGGATGATATCCAGCTGTTCCGCTGCATTAAAAAGCTGAAAGATGAAGGTATGCCGCTCCGGGACTTAAAGCCTCTCATCCCGGAACTTAAGGCCACGCGGCTCAGGCTGCGGACAGCAGAATCTGAGAGCAGCAGTTCCTGCGAGACGCAGGGCGCCGCAGCATCTCCGGGCACCTCCGTCTCTCTGAAGGCAGATTCTTCTGTCCGGAGAAGCTGCGATGCTCCGGAAGCCCCGGAGGTTGTGATACCGCTGGAAAAGCTGAACCAGATACGCGCTTTATTCGAAGATGTATTCCGTGAAGTATTAATCGAGAATAACAATACATTAAAAAAAGACATCAGCAGTACGGTAGCTGCCGATGTCATGCATGAAATGGATTATCTCCTTCAGGCCAGGGACCGTCAGCAGGAGGAGCACTTCCGCAAGCTGGACGCCCTGATCCGCCAACAGCAGGCAAGCCGAAGAGAATCCGCAAAAACGAATCCGCTCGTAAAACTCCGGAAAATCTTTACATAAACCTCACTGCTGCCGCAGTTCATTTCCGAAACGTGTGTACTGCGGCATCCATGCAAGCCGGACGGTCCCGATCGGCCCGTTCCTCTGCTTCGCGATGATGATCTCCGCAATATTTTTATCCTCGGTATCCGGATTATAATAATCGTCCCTGTAAATGAACATACACACATCCGCGTCCTGCTCGATCGCTCCGGATTCCCGAAGATCTGAAAGCATAGGGCGCTTGTCCGTACGCTGCTCCACCGCGCGGCTCAGCTGGGACAACGCGATGACAGGCACGTTCAGCTCACGCGCAATGCCCTTGAGCGAACGGGATATCTCAGAGATTTCCTGCTGACGGCTCTCATTCTTACGGCTGCCGCTGCCGCTCATCAGTTGCAGATAATCGATGATGATAAGATCGAGTCCGTTTTCCAGCTTATATTTCCTGCATTTCGAACGCATCTCCGATATAGAAATACCTGAAGTATCATCAATGATCATACGGGAATTCCCGATCGTCCCGGCGCCTTCGATCAGCTTTTCCCAGTCAGTATCTGAAAGATTTCCTGTTCTGAGAAGCTGCGCGTCCACATGGGATTCCAGCGAAAAAAGGCGGTTCACAAGCTGCTCTTTCGACATCTCGAGACTGAATACCGCTACCGCGAGATTCCGGCGGAACGCCACATGCTGGGCGATATTCAGGACAAATGCCGTCTTCCCCATTGACGGTCTGGCCGCGATCAGGATAAGATCCGATTTCTGCAGACCGGAGAGTTTATAGTCAAGATCAATGAATCCCGTCGGGATTCCCGTAACATTCCCTTTTGTCTTTGACGCTTTCTCGATCACGTCGAGGGCATTCAGAACGACCTGCCGGATCGGCACATACTCCTGGGTATTTCCATGTTCTACCAGTTCAAAAACCTGTTTTTCCGTTTCTTCCAGAATCTCTTCAAGAGGCTTGTTTTCCAGATAACACGTATTGGCAGTCTCTTCGTTGACCCGGATCAGCCTGCGGAGTACCGCCTTGTCCCTCACGATCTCTGCATAGTATTTCACATTTGCCGACGTCTGTGTCACTTCGAGAAGGTCTTTTGCAAATTCCATGCCGCTGATCTCCGGCGGAACATTCTTCTCTTTCAGTTGTTCCCGGAGCGTGATCAGATCCACAGGCTTTCCCGCTTTAAAAAGATCGACCACACTGTCAAATACAATACCGTAGGCCGTCTGATAGAAATCCTCTCCCGTTATGATCTCCGAAGCGATCATAACGGCATCCTTATTCATCAGCATCGCCCCGAGCACGGCCTGTTCGGCCTCTATGCTGTGAGGCGGTATCCGCTTCATTGCCGCTTCTATATTTTCCATTAAGAGTCTCCTCTATGCCTCTTCTTTCACGACTACTCTCAGCTCGGCAGTAACTTCCGGGTGAAGTTTTACATTCACGATATGGGTGCCGAGTGTCTTAATATTTTCTTTGAGGACGATCTTTTTCTTGTCTATCTCAAGTTTCATCTGCTCTTTGACTGCAGCCGCAATCTCCTTACCGGAGACCGATCCGAACGTCCTGCCGCCCTCTCCTACTTTGATCGCAAGCTCCACTTTTCCCGCAGCCAGCTCCGCCGCCAGTTCTTTGGCCGCTTCCAGATTTTCCCTGGCTACTTTCTTCTCATTATTTTTCCTGAGCTTCAGGTCATTGAGGTTCTTAGGCGTAGCCTCTGCCCCGAGCTTTTTCGGCAGGATAAAGTTTCTCGCGTATCCGTCATTTACATTTACGATCTCTCCTTTTTTCCCGAGAGACTTTACGTCCTGTAATAATATTACTTTCATCTTTTTAAATATCTCCTTCCTCGATCATCTGATCGATCGTTGCCTTCAGCGCTTTGACCGCCTCGTCCATATTTGTATGGTCAAACTGCGCGCCCGCGGAATTGATATGACCGCCGCCGCCCAGTTTCTCCGTAATGATCTGCACGTTCACCTCATCGATGGACCGCGCGCTCAGATAAATCTTTTCATCGTAAATCGTCAGGACAAACGACGCCTTGATCCCGCTGATATCCAACAGCTCGTTGGCTGCCTGAGCCGCCAGCACTGTCGGGCTCTCAATATCTCCCGGGCACTGGGCGATGGCAAATTCTTTCCTGTATACTTCCGCCATACGTACCGCCTCCGCTTTGGCCCTGTACGACGCCATATCGTCACGGAACATCTTACGCACACGGGTGATATCCGCGCCGCACCTCCTTAAAAATGCCGCAGCCTCGAAAGTACGCACCCCTGTCCGGTTCATAAAGTTTCTCGTATCGATCATAATGCCGGCGTACAGACAGTCGGCCTCCACGGACGGGATCTTTATATCATCCGCGATATACTGGAGCACCTCGGCCACCATCTCGCAGGCAGAAGACGAGTACGGCTCCACGTATGACAGTACGGCGTTTTCTATCACATTGCTGCTCTGCCGGTGATGATCGAGCACCGCGATCATCCGCGAGCGTCTCAGAAGCTCCGGACACTCTGTCATCTGCGGTTTGTTTGTATCCACCACGATCACCATGGTGCTGTCCGTTATATAGTCGAGCGCCTGATCCGACGTAAGGAAAATGTCATCTTCATAAGCAGGGCTTTCCGCGATCTCGTCATACAGAGGGCGCACCGATTCCGTCACGGTATTCACTACGATATGCGCTTTCTTCTCTAGACTGACTACAGCCCGGTAAATCCCCATACAGGCGCCGAACGAATCCGGATCGGCAAGTTTATGTCCCATGACAATGACCTGATCTTTCGTCGCGATGAACTCTCTTAAGGCTTCCGCCTTTACACGGGCCTTTACACGGGTATTCTTAGCCGTCTGCTCTTTCTTTCCCCCGAAATATGTGATGCCGTTGCAATCCTTGATAACAGCCTGATCGCCGCCTCTGGCAAGGGCAAGGTCGATCGCCACACGGGCAAACTGGTAGCTCAGCGCGTAAGTGGCGGTGTTCAGTCCCAGACCGATACTGAGCGTTGCCGACCTTGCATTTCCGATATTGACCTGCTTCACTTCTTCCAGGATCGAAAATCTGTCCTCGGCGATCTTCCTGTAGCCGGATTTGCGGATGACAACAAAATACTTGTCTTTCTCCATCTTCTTGACAATACCGTCAACCTCGCCGATGTATTTGTTGATCTTTCTGTCAATGAGCGCTACAAGAAGTGACTGGCGCACTTCCTCGACGCTTTCCATCACTTCATCGTAGTTATCGATATAGATCAGGCCGGCGATCATCCTCTGGTCTTCATTCTCCCTGATGTACGCGTTCAGCTCTGTCACGTCCTGCATGGAGACCGCCACAAAATATTCTTCCTCCTCCGGGAACTGCAGAAGCTCTTCCTTCTGGCTGAATCCCTGAAGAGACACTCTGCGAAGCTCGACCTGATAATCTCTGTCGTGATAGGTCACAGCCATCTCCACATGTTCTGTATCATCTTTCGGGAAAACTCCGGTATGCAGTTCCGGAATCATCCTGCTCAGATATTTATCTTTCCCCGGGTTATCCATGAGAGCCGAAAAAGCATCGTTCTTCCACAGGATATGCCCGTTCTCAAGCGTGATGGCATAGGGAACCGCAAGTTCTTTCAGAAGTGTGTGCTCAATTCCCTTATACTGCGCCGAAAACTGGATCAGATCCGCAAGGATCAGCGAGCGGTTGTAAAAATAAAGTCCGCCGGCAATTCCCAGATAGATCAGGATAAATACAGTCATAATAGCGCCGGCTTTTTTATCGATCACAAATACCCATACATCTACTGCAGCCAGAAGGATCGTCATGATCAGCGGCCAGCTCATGTACATCCTGAGTTGGCCTTTCAAGCGCATTCTGTTTTTCTTTTTCATATCATTCTACCTCATCCGTGCCTGTTTACGGCAACGCATAACGTTTATAGTAAGAAAAAATCCGCAGGTTTTCAGTACTAATGAGTTATTATACCATCTTTTCCCGAATTATTCCACTGTAGAATTTTCAGATGTTATCAGCGGTTTATCCCTGATACAGAAAAAGCCTTTAAACACCGGATTCCCGGCATTTAAAGGCTTTTCTTTCATTTACTCATACGAAACTGATCCAATCAGTCCTGAACGTACGGCATCAGCGCAATATGTCTTGCTCTCTTGATCGCTACCGTAAGAGCTCTCTGATGCTTAGCGCAGTTTCCCGTGATCCTTCTCGGAAGGATCTTTCCTCTCTCGGAAATATATTTCTTAAGCTTTGCTACGTCCTTGTAATCAATCTCGTTATTCTCTTTACCGCAGAACACGCAGACTTTTTTTCTTCTGCGAGCCGGTCCTCTTCTCTTATAACCGCCCTCCGGTCTGCTTCCCTTTTCGTAAGCCATGATGGTTCTCCTTTCCCTAGTTGAACGGCAGCTCCTCATCAATGCCATCCGGGATATTCATAAATCCGTCTCCTGCAGGTGCGCTCGGCGCCGGAGCCGGCTGATGATAAGAGGCTCTGTTTGCCTCGCTCTCAGCTTTGCTCTCCGCGAATTCCTGCTCTTCCACGATCACTTCCGTTGTATACACTCTCACACCGTCTTTGTTCGTGTAGCTTCCGGTCTGGATACGACCGGAGACAGAAACGCGCATTCCCTGACGGAAATATTTCTCCGCGAACTCCGCGGAACGTCCAAACACGACACACGGAATGAAATCCGCCGTCGGCTCTCCGTCCCTCTTGAATCTGCGGTCAACGGCAACTGTATATCTTGCAACTGCCGTCGCATTCTCTCCCTGCGAATATCTGACTTCAGGATCTCTCGTCAGCCGTCCTACTAAAACTGCTTTATTCATATATACCTCTTTCCGCTTATGCTTCCTGTTTCACGCATAAATACCTGAGCACGTTGTCCATAATACGGATACGCTGTTCCACTTCTCCCGGAACCGTAGTCTCAGCCTCGAAGTGTACGAAGTAGTAATATCCCTCTGTCATCTTCTGGATCTCGTAAGCGAATCTTCTCTTGCCCCACTCATCCACGTCCGTCACATTGCCGCCGAAACGTGTGATAAGAGCTTTGACTTTCTCGATCACGTCTGCTCTTGCTTCGTCTTCGAGTTTTGCGCTCACAACAACAGCTAATTCATACTTA
>CAZJRY010000045.1:15098-16501 GCA_964548625.1 uncultured Mediterraneibacter sp. | reverse complement strand
AGCATTCCGGAGTCCACACGTTCCTTAAGCACATCGTAATAAATCTGATAAATCTGATTCTGCATTTCTTCATCTGTAGGCATTTCGCCACCGTTCATCACGCTGTCCGTGACTTCCTGCGCATACTCCTGGGCCCGTGTCCGGAACGTCCCGTATGTATCGGTAAAGAGTGTGATCGGCTTGACAATGACCGGCACTGCGTATATGCCCGGCTCCTGTTTCTCCGGCTCGCCGACCGTATAGCTGACCTTTCCGGCGATCTCCCCGAACAGTTCCCTGTATTTCGGCAGCATCTCTTCCGGCATCTCGGAACTCTCGAACCCCGCCATTGTAGCGTCCAGATTGTCTTCAAATATCTTTTCCGCCTCTTCCTGCGAAATCCCTGTAATTTCCACATATCGGTCTGTTTCGTTTTTATAGGATACATCCAGAAACGCCTGTACATATTCACCTGCGTCAAACCGGTTGATATACAGATAAATGCCGGCAGCAGCCCCTGCCGCAATGATAACAGCCAATATAACTGTGATAAGAATGATCTTTTTCTTCTTTGTCATCATGATCCTCCTTTTTCATAAGTTTGCCACAGTATACCACTGCAAAAGCAAGAAAAAGGAAGAATCCTGTCGCCAATAGAAAAAGAGCAGGCGGCTGCTCTTTTTCCTGAAATAACCCTGTCCCGTTGTACGTTATATGTCTTCACGCTGCGCGCAGCTTACATGAATGATCGAATTTGTCTCATCATCTACTACCGAAGCATCGATATCTGACGAATGATCCAACGGATAAAGGAGCGGCTGGATATCCAGTTCATCCGGAACGAGCAGCTTCTTAAAAGCTGCCACCTCGTCCTCCTGTTCGTAATAATTCATATGCGTGCCGCCTGATGTCTGTCCGCCGGTGTCAGTTGTGGGGTAACTCACCATCTCCTGTATAGAATCCACTTCATAGTCCCCAAGTGTCTTTTCCGTATCGATACCGTATTCTCCGAGAAGCTTGCATGTGCGCTCAAAGAACGGATAGACAAACATCTCCGTAATACCTCCGTCCGATGAAGATTTTATCCTCACATATCCGCAGGGAAGCGCTTCTTCAAGCTGTTCCATCCGAAGCCCGGAGATGTCCTCCCGGTATGCGTTAAGGAGAACTTCTTTCTGATCTCCTGTGATCTGAAGGTCAGTCCCTTTTATTCCGTCCTCCCAAGTGAAGCGGTCATCAGACACATCCTCAAGCGCCACAGCCGGATAGGCGATCTGTTTGTACTCGTCTGTTTCATAAACGTCAGCAAACATTTCCACCTGCTCTCTGCTCAAAGGATAAGAACGGTAACGGGTACTGCCATCAGGCATATAATAGCAGACTTTCGCATGCGTGTAAGCATCGTCGTCCGTCCCGGCATTTTC
>CAZJRY010000045.1:0-14998 GCA_964548625.1 uncultured Mediterraneibacter sp. | reverse complement strand
TATAATAGCAGACTTTCGCATGCGTGTAAGCATCGTCGTCCGTCCCGGCATTTTCGTCTGAACCACTGCTGACGATCTCTTTCAGCCACCCAAGTACCGCCGTCCGTCCTTCATCTTTTAACCGGTACTCACTTAACTGCGCATCTGTCTCATATGTTCCCCTGCTTCGTGCCACTTCGTCATATGTCCGGCAATCCATTCCGATACCGTCGATACTGATCCCGACGCTCCCGGCATTTTCAGGGAGGACGTAATCGTAAGCGGACGCTCCTGCGGGAAATGCCAGTCCGGCGGCAAGCACTGCCGCGGCTGATATCGCAAGCTGCCGCTTTCTCCGGAACAGCTTCGCTCCCGTTCCCTGCACCGCATACTCCAACAGGCCGTGTACTGCAAAAGCAGCAAGCACTCCGCCCGCGGTGCAGCCGATCAGGCTGCCGATACCGGCAGACGAAACTTCTGAAAAATCAGAAAGAAAACTGAAGGTCCACAATCCTGCCAGAAATGATACCGGTATCTGTACCACCCGCTCCGCCGGTGCAAATGCAAAAATCCGTCCTGTCCGCTCCGTCTTTCTCCTTCGCTGCGCAAACGCAAACAGTACAAAAGGAATTCCGATCCACAAAAGCGCGGATGCTATGGAAGACAGACCGGGGGTAAAGGAAAGCACAAAGGGCTTTTCAAACACACTCATACCCGTCAGGTCCGCTGTCAGGCGCTCCGGTGACAGGACAGTGTAAAGCCGTTCAAGAAGCGGATTCTTATAATACGTAGTAAAATAATTTTCCGAAAGCGTAACACAGATATTCCCTGTCAGTATCGGAAAGTATAGTATCCCGGCCGCACAGACTGCAATAGCAGATATGAGAGTTCCGCAGATCACGATACACAGGATGCTTAAATGGTAAAAGACCAGATACGATGCCCCATAGACAAGCATGCTCTTCAGTGTATAAATCCCGGCATAAGACCCGAACTGAGGATCTATGGATGTCTGATAAAGTCCGCACACTGCCATGACGAGGATCAGCGGCACAAGCATATGGAAAAGTCCGTGCACGTAACGGCTCCAGAATACAGTCCCCCGGCTGACCGGCAGACTGTAATAAAAGTCCTGCTGCCTTATCCGAAACAGATAGAAGTATTCGATAAAGGCTGCGAGAATTCCCAGACCCATACAGATCCACCGTAGCTCCAGTACAGTGCCACCGATCCCAAAATATGTACTCTGTGTATCAAAGCTCAGCCTCGTCACGGCAAGGATGCCGTAGAGAATGAGTGATCCCCAGCCCAGCACTGCCGCAAGATCGCACCTGCCCGCTTCTTTCACCCAGTTAATGAAGCACTTTGCGGATGTCATATCCTTTCACCTCCATTTCCGCGATAAATATTTCTTCCAGACTCATTGGGATTTCATTTACAATGGCAGGATGTTCCTCCTTAAGCCTCGCCCTGATCTTCTCTTTCTCGCCCCGGGCGGTCAATGTGATAAAGGTTCCCTCTGAACTGATACGCACAATATCGAGAGCCTGTTCAAGTCTGTCCGTAATTTCCCGCATCTTCCCGCTGACTGCCTGCCACTCTCTTCCGACATTCTCCCCTGTCGTATCTGTATCAAACGCACACCGGAATTTCCACATATCTCCTGCCTGCATTCGCATATCTCCGGCAGTCACCAGCCCGCCTTTGTACAGGATGGCTATATTTCCGCAGATGTCCTCCAGCTCATACAGTTTGTGGGAAGCCACGACCACCGTAAATTTCCGTTCTTTCATCTCCTGGCGGAAAAGATTCTTCATCACACCCGCGGCGATCGGATCCATGCCGTCAAACACTTCGTCGCACAGCAGATATTTCGTCCCTGCGCAGAGCGCAAGGCTCAGAAAGGCCTGACGCTTCATCCCCTTTGAAAAGGTCCGGAGCGGCTGCCTCATATCCAGATTCAGCGATTCTGCCATATAGCTTACTCCCTCTGTATCCATGTGCGGATATTGTCTCTGATAGAACTTTGC
Source organism: uncultured Mediterraneibacter sp. (assembly GCA_964548625.1). Taxonomy (GTDB): domain Bacteria; phylum Bacillota; class Clostridia; order Lachnospirales; family Lachnospiraceae; genus Mediterraneibacter. The sequence goes on along the minus strand of CAZJRY010000045.1, from coordinate 12,989 downwards.
CATCTGTTCCATTGAGGCGTTTGGAAAGTAGTACGGTGTATCCGGGAGATAAAATATTTTCTCCGCCGCGGCGGCACTGAAGGGTTCTTCATCTACAAGGATCTCCCCTGAATCCGGCTCCAGTATCCCTGAAAGCAGGCGGATGAGCGTCGTCTTTCCCGCGCCGTTTGTTCCGAGCAGTCCGAACATCATCCCCTCCGGAATGTCAAGTGAAATATGATCCACAGCCCGGTTTGTATCGAATGCCTTCGTAAGCTCTCTGATGCTTATCATATAATATCTCCTTAAATAATTTAACATTTATGTAACATATTATAGTATATATTACTATATGTGTAAAGCTACATGGCATGAAAATCAAAGAGCCGCAGATCAGACAACAGCCCAGGGATCTTCTTTTCCTTCGGCGTGATACATACAGCTCAGAATCGAATTCTTCACCATATCGCTCACTGCCTGATCCGTGTAAAACGCCATGTGCGGCGTGACGATCACATTCGGAAATCCTCTTAAAATATACAGATCGCGCTTGCTCAGTACATCAGATTTTCTGTCATAATAATACATTCCGAACTCATCCTCGATCACGTCCAGACCTGCGGCACTGATCTTGCCCGATTCGATCCCTTCGATCAGCGCTTTCGTATCGATCAGCCCGCCTCTCGCCGTATTTACGATCACAACTCCGTCTTTCATCTTCGCGATGGCATCCCTGTCGATCAGATGAAAGTTATCGTCAAGCAGAGGCATATGCAGTGTAATAAGGTCGCACTCCCTGTAGATCGTATCCGGATCGGCGTACTGCGCATATTTTTTCACCAAATCATTTTCATATTTGTCATAGGCATAGATCTTACAGCCGAATCCTGACAAGTCACGGATCACAGCGCGTCCGATCCTTCCTGTTCCAAGAACGCCCACCGTAAAGTTCGGCAGTTCTCTGCCCTGAATGCCCGGAAGAGAGAAATCATTGATTTCCTCCCTCTGCATGATCCTTTTCATCTTACGGATTGACATGAGCATCAGCATGACCGTGTAATCCGCCACACACTCCGGTGAATAGGACACATTGCTCACATGCATGCCCAGACGCTTCGCCGCCGCAATGTCCACATGGTCATATCCGATCGTACGGGTAGAGATCATCTTCACGCCCAGCTTGTGAAATTTCTCCATAAGTTCCGCGTCTATCTTCGTCGTGATGATGCTCACATACTCATATCCTTCGGCAAGGCATGCATTTTCCGTCGTCGGAGCGTCCGTAGTGATTCCAATCTTCACACCATATTCCTTTGAAAACTTCTGAAAATACTCTGCCTCATCAAATTCTCTGTAATTGTACACAAAAATCTTCATTTTCCACCTCTTCTGTTTTCACTTCATGACGCTGTCATTAAATCCTCCGGATGTCATTCTACTATTCTTTTATAAAAATGTCCACCACCACTGCGGACGTCGGGATTTCGCGGCTGTCCCGTTCATTTTGCACGTCTTTTCTAAAGTCAACAGTATAAATCACAGCGTATTCTCATATATTTTCAAAAACGATCTTCCCATGTCTTATATGAAAAAAGCTCGGTATGTAAAAATTCTGTCTTTTCTCCTCCTCTTCACAGGCGCTTATCTGATCGGAGCCGGTGCCGCATATCTGTCAGATCATTCCCGATCCGGCTCTTACACGGACTCCTCAGAGGATTTCGCGCAGGCAGTCACAATCCCCGCGTCGGCAGAAGGCAGCTGGGGTCTGAGCTTTCCCGAGGACGGGGAACTGCCTGTCGGGAATGCCACCATAGAAGAACTTGCTCAATATGACGCCTACTACGCACAGGATACGGACGAAAAAATCATCTATCTCACTTTTGACGCCGGCTATGAAAACGGAAATACCGAACCCATACTGGATGCACTGAAAAAGCATAATGTATCAGCCACATTTTTCGTCGTCGGCACATATATAGAATCGGAACCTGATCTCATCAGAAGAATGGTCGAAGAGGGACATACTGTCGGGAATCATACATGGCATCACCCCGATATGTCGCAAATCTCTGACATGGAGTCGTTTCAGAAAGAGATCGCTGATGTCGAGGATGCTTTTTTTGACGTGACCGGACAGGAAATGACCGGATACTATCGACCCCCGCAGGGGAAATATAACGAGTCAAACCTTCAGATGGCGAAAGAACTGGGATATAAAACATTTTTCTGGAGTCTCGCGTACGTAGACTGGTATCAGAACGACCAGCCGACCGAGGAAGAGGCTTTTGACAAACTCCTCGGCAGGATACATCCCGGTGCCATTGTACTTCTCCACAGCACATCGTCCACCAATGCGGCAATACTGGATGAACTGCTGACAAGATGGGAGGACATGGGATATCAGATAAGACCGCTGTCAGAACTTGTGGAATAATTCGTGTTTATTGAACAAACACCGCTGTAACAGTAAAATCATACTGATCGAATAGCGGACGCAGAAAAAGAAGATACTGCAACACTATGCCGACCCGCTTTACCTCATCCCCTCGAATCCATGTAACACAATATCAAAATGCTCGTCCATTGGAACTCGCATTTTAATATCGCTAACATGAAGAACGAGGTGTATTCGGAACGCTCCATGTCGATGCATAGCTTTGCAGTATCTTTTTTTCTGCTGGCACATCCGGTCAGTACGCATATTTCAGTTGATGCGCCTTTCGGAACAATCGGGATTGTGATGCTGACGGTGACTGTGGAGAAAGGTTAGATAAACTTTAACCCTGAGATATAGCGTTGATTAGCCGGACGGACTTGTTTGAGCATCGCGAGTTGTGCGTCCGGCTGATCGTTTTTAGCTATATTTCAGGGTTATTAGTTTTTCTTCCTTTTGTAACCGGAGCAGGAAGCATTACGATTCCGACTGTTCCGAATACGTAAGTCAATCCTCTGTATCCGATTGATTTTCGGACGATTTATCATGGGATGTCTCTCCGACAAACACGAATTTAATTTATTGTACGTTTTACGTATGTGGTATGCAGTATATGGTGTGCCTTCCTGCTTCCCGGCGCGTCCAGATATTCTCTGTATAATTTCTTGATAGACGGATTTTCATGGGACTTTCTGATCGTCTTTGCCGCGTCGTTATCATAGAGGGCTTTCGCGCGAACCGCCTTTACATCCGTAAAGTTGCGCACATCAGCGTGTACCTGTGGCTGTCCGCCGCCGTTTACGCACCCGCCCGGGCAGCACATGATCTCGATGAAGTGATAGTCTGCCTCCCCGGAACGCACTTTATCCATAATGATCTTTGCGTTGGAAAGTCCGGAAGCGACCGCGACTTTCACATCCATTCCCGCGACATTATACGCTGCCTCTTTGATGCCGACTGTGCCGCGGACTTCCATGAACTCAACTTTTTCCAGTGTCTCACCGGTCAGAGTCTCCACAGCCGTGCGCAGGGCCGCCTCCATCACGCCTCCGGTCGCTCCGAAGATAACGCCCGCGCCTGAAGATTCACCCAGAGGATCGTCAAATCCCTCATCCGGCAGGCTGCGGAAATCAATCCCCATTTTCCGGATCAGACGCGCCAGTTCTCTTGTTGTGATGGAAATATCCACATCCGGCACACCCGCCGCATACTGGTCTTCTCTTTGTATTTCAAATTTCTTCGCCGTACACGGCATGACGCTGACGCACACGATATCTTCCGGAGCGATTCCCGTTTTCTCCGCGTAATATGTCTTGGTGATGGCTCCGAACATCTGCTGGGGCGACTTGCAGCTGGACAGGTGCGCCAGCTGATCCGGATAATAGTGCTCGCAGTATTTGATCCATCCCGGCGAACAGGAGGTCATCATCGGCAGGACGCCTCCGTTCTGCACGCGGTCAATGAATTCGTGTGCTTCTTCCATGATGGTGAGATCTGCGCTGAAGTCTGTATCGAACACTTTATCAAATCCGATCCGCCTGAGAGCCGCCGCCATTTTTCCTTCCACATCTGTTCCCATGGGATAGCCGAACTCTTCGCCCAGCGCCGCGCGGACGGACGGAGCCGGCTGAACGACCACATGTTTTGTCTCATCGGCGATCGCTTCGAGAACATCGTCAATGCTGCTCTTTTCATAAAGCGCGCCTGTCGGGCAGGCTGTGATACACTGTCCGCAGGATACGCAGCTCGTATCTCCCAGCCCCATATCGAACGGGGAACCGATAAATGTGGCGAACCCTCTGTTATTCGGTCCGATGACTCCCACGCTCTGTACGTTTTCGCACACGGCGGAACATCTCCGGCAGAGGATGCACTTGTTGTTGTCCCTTATCATATGTACCGCGCTCTCATCCGGCTCATAGCAGGGCGATTCGCCTGCGAAATGATCCTCATCCGTCACACCCAGCTCCTGGCAGAGTTCCTGAAGTTCGCAGTGACCGCTTCGCACACAGGAGAGACATTTCTTATCATGGTTGGACAGGAGCAATTCCAGCGTCCTTCTTCTCGAGTCCATCAGTTTCTTCGTATTCGTCAGTACTTCCATGCCCTCGGACACCGGGTGAACGCACGCCGCCACCAGGTTTCTCGCTCCTTTTACTTCAACCACACACATACGGCAGGCGCCGATCTCATTGATCTCTTTTAAGTAGCACAGCGTGGGGATGCGGATCCCCGCCGCCTGCGCCGCCTCGAGGATCGTAGAACCTGCGGGCGCAGTTACATTCAGGCCGTTTATCTTCAAATTTACATTTTCCATTCTCACTGCCCTCCCTTATTCTTTGTAGATCGCGCCGAAACGGCATTTTTCTATGCAGGCGCCGCACTTTAAGCATTTCTCGGAATCTATCATATGTACTTCCCTTACCGAGCCGATGATCGCGTCCGCCGGACAGGTCCTCGCGCAGAGCGTACAGCCCTTACATTTATCAGGATCGATCATGAACCTCAGCAGATCCTTACAGACTCCTGCCGGACATTTCCTGTCAACGATATGGGCGATATATTCATCCCTGAAATAGCGCAGTGTAGAAAGTACCGGATTGGGCGCTGTCTGTCCGAGTGCGCACAGGGAACCGGACTGCAGATGATAGCAGAGTTCTTCCAGCTTATCCAGATCTTCCATGGTTGCCTGACCTTTTGTGATCTTTTCAAGGATCTCCAGCATACGTCTCGTACCGATCCGGCACGGCGTACATTTGCCGCAGGACTCGTCTACGGTAAATTCAAGGAAAAACTTGGCAATATCGACCATGCAGGTATCCTCATCCATAATGATCAGTCCGCCGGATCCCATCATGGAGCCGATCTTTTTCAGATTGTCATAATCGATAGGTACATCCAGATACTCCGCGGGGATGCATCCGCCGGACGGTCCGCCGGTCTGGGCGGCCTTGAACTTCTTGCCGTTCGGGATACCGCCGCCGATCTCCTCCACGATCTCCCGGAGCGTCGTCCCCATAGGGACTTCCACGAGGCCGGTGTTGTGAATCTTGCCGCCGAGTGCAAATACTTTTGTCCCTTTTGAATTTTCTGTTCCCATGGACGCGAACCATTCCGGGCCGTTTACAATGATCTGCGGAATATTCGCGTATGTTTCCACATTATTTAAGATGGTCGGTTTCCGGAAAAGACCTTTGAGCGCCGGGAACGGAGGGCGGGGACGGGGCTCGCCTCTGTTTCCCTCGATGGACGTCATGAGCGCGGTCTCCTCTCCGCAGACAAACGCCCCTGCGCCAAGTCTTAATTCAATATCAAAATCAAAGCCGCTGTCAAATATATTTTCCCCGAGCAGTCCGTATTCCCTTGCCTGATCTATGGCAATCTCAAGACGTTTTACTGCGATTGGGTACTCGGCGCGCACGTAGATATATCCCTGAGACGCTCCGATGGCATAGCCTGCGATGGCCATTGCCTCCAGCACTGCATGGGGATCACCTTCAAGAATCGAACGATCCATGAATGCTCCCGGATCTCCCTCATCCGCATTACAGCAGACGTATTTCTGATCCGCTTCATTTGCCGCGGCAAACTTCCACTTTAAGCCTGTAGGGAACCCCGCTCCCCCTCTTCCTCTCAGACCGCTGTCCAGAAGGATCTGTATCACATCCTCCGGTGTTTTCTCTGTCAGCACAATGCCCAGCGCTTCATAACCGCCGGTTCCGATGTATTCTTCAATATTTTCCGGATTGATCACGCCGCAGTTTCTCAGCGCCACTCTGTGCTGCTTCTTATAGAAATTCGTCTCATTGAGCGGAATGATCCGGTCTGTCTTAGTCGTCTCATCATAGAGCAGACGTGTAACAACTCTTCCTTTTAATAAATGTTCGGAAACGATCTCGGGGATGTCTTTCTCCTGAACCATGGAATAAAAAGTTCCTTCCGGATATACGATCATGATCGGACCAAGGGCGCATAGCCCGAAGCATCCGGTCTTGACTACGCCCACTTCTTCTGACAGCCCATTGGCCGCGATTTCTTTTTCCAGTCTCTCACTGATCTGCTGGCTGCCGGAAGAAGTGCATCCGGTTCCGCCGCAGACAAGCACATGTGAACGATACATATTTTATGCCTCCTCTCTCTTCTGTCTGTTTCTTACAGGCTGTTCTGTACCGCACCAAGAGTGTATTTGGTCACTACCTGTCCGCCCAGCAGGTGAAGACGCAGCACCTCCAGAGCTTTTTCGGGAGTCATCTTCACATAAGTCACTTTCTCTTTTCCCGGTTCCATCACTTCCACGATAGGTTCGTACTGGCACAGGCCGATGCAGCCGGTCTGTGTCACGCTGATCTTTTTACTTAGATTCTGCTCCTGAACCGCGTCGGAAAGCGCGGTCAGGACAGGCCTTGCTCCGCTTGCGATGCCGCAGGTGGCCATTCCCACGACCACGCGGGTCTGGTTCTCATTCTCCGCGCGCACTCCCACCTTTCCCTGCATTTTTGCGCGGATCGCGCGTAATTCTTCAATAGATTTCATATAATTCCTCCTCGTCCTGTTCTTAAATATCGGCTCCGCCGTCTGTCTCCTGTTTGTTGTCATCCAGATACTCCCAGATAAACAGTGATACTTCGGGCTCCATAAATGAGATCTCATCGCCCAGCATCTCCCGCATTTCCCGGGTATCCAGTGAAAAGCTCTTATCGTCATATTCATAGGTATACTTAAAATCAATCTGCTCATTAAATACAACCAGCGTATGTATGGTTGAACTGATATCTCCCAGCGGCATCCTGTCAATATGAGATAACGTAAATACTGCTTTTACTGTTGTCCCTGTTCCTTTTTCTGAATCAATCCCGAATGTCCCTCCCGTGCTCTCCGCTGCCTGCTTAAAAAACGGAAGCCCGAGACCTACGATTCTTGTTGTCCTTGTTGTAAAAAACGGATCCTGTGCGCGTTTTGCCTGATCTGCCGTCATCCCGCATCCATCGTCCCGGATTATGACAGTCAGCGTATCTTCTTTCGTTTTCACTGACACAGTGATCTCGATCAGCGTTGCCCTTGCCCGCACAGAATTTTCAGCGACATCCAGAATATTCAGAGATATTTCCGGCATCATGGCTTATTCGTACTTCGCCAGGATGCCGTCTATGTCGTCCACCGTCAGACGCCCGTAAACTTCGTCATTGATCATCATGACCGGCGCGAGTCCGCAGGCTCCCACGCAGCGGCATGCATCCAGAGAAAACTTTCCGTCCGGCGTGCACTGTCCTCCCTCGATATCCAGCTTCTCCATCAGTGCATTATAGATATCTCCGGAACCTTTTACATAGCACGCTGTACCAAGACAGACAGAAATCCTGTATTTGCCTTTCGGATTCAGGGTAAATTGGGAATAAAACGTAGAGACGCCGTAAATCTTCTCCAATGGGATGCCTGTCTGATCCGAGATCATTTTCTGGACTTCATAGGGAAGATACCCGTATATGTCCTGTGCTTTCTGCAGGATCGGCATAAGAGCGCCTTTGTCATCCCGGTGCTCGTCGATTACTTTCGCAAGAGCATCTTCCTGCTCTTTCGTTCCGGAAAACGGAACGGTTCCTTTCTTAGCTGCCATTCTTCAACCTCCAATTCTGTCCCGGCAACAGTTCAGCCCGCTCATTCCTGATGGCCGGACTGTCATCCGTTTTATGCTTATTAAGACAATAATATCATACGATATCTCAATATACCACTTAAAGTTTGAAAATTCTATCTATTTATATATGCTGTTTATTATTGTGAACATTGACACAACACCGGCAGTTATTCTATTCCTGTTTACGCAATTATTGCTTTTTAAATATTCAGATGTTATACTGACTGAAACGGATAACACTTAATTTATATTCTTGAGGAGGACTTATGACGATCAGAGATATGCAGGAGCTTCTTAACGCACAGTTTCTGTATGGGAAGGAACAGGCTGACATGGATGTACAATTTGTTTTTTCTTCTGATATGATGAGTGATGTCCTTGCATACTGCGGGAAATGTTCCGTGCTCATCACCGGACTCTGCAATCCGCAGGTAGTGCGCACGGCCGAAATGCTGGATATCTGCTGCATCATCTTTGTCCGCGGAAAGATGCCGGACGAGAATATGCTTACGCTGGCAAAGGAAAAATCTATCGCCGTTCTGGCAACGGAGCACTTTATGTTCACCGCCTGCGGCATCCTTTTCGAAAACGGACTCAGAGGAGGTGCCTGAATGGGAGATCAGCTCATCTTTACTTATGTGATCGATGGAAATGATTTCACCCGCGCGGGCGAGGCAAGCAGTTCTGTCAAAAACAAGCTGAAGATGCTCGGTGTCGGCAGCGATGCCATACGTAAGACCGCGATCGCCATGTATGAGGGAGAGATCAATATGGTCATTCATGCAGACGGCGGCACGATCACAGTCAGAATATCCGACACGGATATTACCATGATACTTGCGGATAAAGGTCCCGGCATCCCCGATATCGACCAGGCTATGCGGGAAGGCTTCTCCACTGCCCGGGAGGAAGTGCGTTCCCTCGGATTCGGAGCGGGAATGGGACTTCCGAATATGAAACGGTATTCCGATGAGATGCATATCGATACAGTAACAGGACAGGGAACGACGATCACGATGAAAGTCTGCCTGTAAAATATCTCCTGTAAGATTTGCCCGCACTCCTGTGAGGCTTCTTTATACTTGCAGATACACAGCTGTTTTTGGAAAGGAGAGGCTGCCTGTGGACAATAACAAATTCATACGTTCTGTAAGACTATGGGAATCTGTCTGTCAGGGATGCATCAACTGTATCAAATATTGCCCCACACAGGCGATCCGTGTACATAACGGCAAGGCGCATATCATAGACAAGTTCTGCATCGACTGCGGCCGGTGCATCCGCTACTGCCCGCATCATGCCAAGATACCGGTTTGCGACCCTCTCTCCGTGATCAATAATTTCAAATACACCGTAGCCCTGCCGGCGCCTTCGCTCTATGCGCAGTACAATAACCTGACTTGCGTGGACATTGTCCTAAACGCTCTTCTGAAACTGGGGTTTGATGATGTATACGAGGTGGGCGCGGCTGCCGAACTGGTGTCCGAGGCTTCCAGATCATATATCAGTCAGCATATGGACGAAGCCCCCTTTATCAGTTCTGCCTGTCCGTCTGTAATCCGTCTGATCCGGGTAAAATTTCCCGCGCTCATCTCCCGGCTCCTTCCTATCAAGGCGCCGGCAGAAGTGGCGGCAGAGATCGCGCGGGCGCAGGCAATGAAGAAGACCGGTCTGAAACCGGAAGAAATCGGCATTATCTTTATCTCTCCCTGTCCGTCTAAGGTATCTTATGCAAAAGCGCCCCTCGGGATCGAGAAGAGCAATATCGACAATGTGGTGGCGATCAAGGACGTTTATCCTCTCCTGCTGCCCCATATGAAGCATGACGAGAGCCAGTTAAAGCCTCTGTCCCGTTCCGGCCGCATCGGCATCGGCTGGAGCAACGCAGGCGGAGAGGCCGGCGGTCTTCTCTCCGACAGCTATCTTGCGGCGGACGGCATTGTAAATATCTTGCGAGTGCTGGAAGAACTGGAGGATGAGAAACTTCACGGGCTCACTTTCGTGGAACTGAACGCCTGCAGCGGCGGCTGTGTCGGCGGTACGCTCACTGTCGAGAACGCTTATATCGCCATGTCAAAGACAAAGCGGCTGACAAAACACCAGCCGATGTCAAAAAATCATCTGGAGGACACTCCTGAGCTCCGGAATATATACTGGGCGGACGGTATCGAATATGAACCTGTCTTCCGCCTTGGCAATACGTTCAAGGAGAGTCTGAAAATGATGAGCGATGTTGAAAAGCTGTCCGCCCGTTTTCCCGGACTTGACTGCGGTTCCTGCGGCGCCCCCACCTGCCAGACACTGGCAGAGGATATCGTACGGGGGGAAGCGACACCTAACGACTGCATCTATGTCCTGCGCTCGAATATCGCTGACCTGTCCGGGAAGATCGAAGCGCTGACGCAGGGAGAAAAAAACGGAAAGCCGCTGACCGAAGATGAGGATGATATGCTCCGCAGATATATCAAAGAACTGACAACAGAACTTGCCTCTTTCGGCGTGCCGGGCAACTTTCGGCGGTCATGAAAAGAACCGCTGACAATTATAAATATCAGGAAGGAGGATCAGATAAAGTGAAACTGCAAACTATACTGGAACTGCCGGAATGCAGGATTCTTGTAAAAGGCAATCCCGAACGTGAAATATCGAAAGTATTCTGCTGCGACCTTTTAAGCATTGCTATGGGAAAGGCTCCGGCCGGCAGCGTATGGGTAACTGTTATGGGAAATAAGAATACCCTTGCCGTAGCCGCTCTCACGGATGCGGCCTGTATCGTACTTGCCGAGGGCATTGAAATGGATGAAGGGACTCTGGCGAAAGCAGAAGAGGAAGGGATCGCCGTACTCTCAACAGAACTTCCCATATTCGACATCGGTCTTGAAATCTATAAGGCAGGCGCATCATGATCCCGCTCTGTTATGATCTGCATATCCACTCCTGTCTCTCCCCCTGCGGGGACGATGACATGACCCCTGCAAATCTGGTCGGCATGGCTGCGGTCAAAGGTCTGGACGTGATAGCCCTGACGGATCACAATTCCTGCCGGAACTGTCCTGCCGCAATGTACCACGGTGAGCGTTACGGCGTGACCGTGATACCCGGCATGGAACTTACAACGCAGGAAGAGGTCCATATGATCTGTCTCTTTCCCTCACTGAAAGACGCTCTTGCGTTTGATGCTCTTGTATATAAAAAGCTGCTGCCTGTTCCCAACCGTGAGGACATCTTCGGCAAGCAGCAGGTCGTGAACGAACACGACGAAGTAACATCTGTCGTGGAAAACCTCCTTATCAATGCCACTTCCATTGCCTTTGACGATGTGTTCCCACTGGCGGAATCCTGCCGCGGGATCGCATACCCGGCTCATGTGGATAAGGCTTCCACAAGCCTGATATCCAACCTTGGCTTCGTACCGCCCGAAAGTACGTTTACCTGCGCCGAATTCCATAATTTTAAAAACCTGCGCCGGATCAGACAGGAGCATCCATATTTTGAAAACTGTAATATAATCTGTTGTTCCGATGCACATTACCTCACGGACATCCATGAACCGGAGTACCGGCTTTACGCAGAGTCAAAAGAAATACCGGAAATACTGAAAGCATTACAGAGGCACAGGGAATAAGAACATCCCTTGCGCCTCTGTATATTTTTCCTATTTCTCCAGTATCTCCGCTGCATGTTTCAGCTCGTCTCTGATATGGATATGCTGCGGACAGACCTGTTCGCACTTTCCGCACCGTATACATTCCGATGCCATGCCCCAACCGTGTCCGGCTGTATTCCACTCATATTTATGTTTAGCAGCCTGCAGGTCATTATATATGTTGTAAATATTCACCGCCTGAAATGTTCCGTAGATCGCAATGTTCTTCGGACATCCTTTCATACAGTACACGCAGGCAGTACAGGGAACCTTCGGCACCGAATTAAATATTTCTCTTGCCTTTTCAATGACTTCCTGCTCTCTGTCAGAAAGCGGTCTGAACTCTTTCATATAAGAAATATTCTCTTCCATCTGCCGGATATCCGACATACCGGATAAAACCGTGATCACCCCGTCCAGAGACGCCGCGAAGCGGATCGCCCATGCAGACGGGGAGGCGTCCGGAGCCGCCGCTTTAAAAAGATCCGCCGCCTGTTTCGGCGGATCAGCCAGCGTGCCGCCTTTGACCGGTTCCATAATAACGATCGGTTTTCCATGTTTCCGTGCAGTTTCGTAACATTTCCTTGACTCCACATATGGATCGTCCCAATCGGCATAGTTGATCTGCAGCTGCACAAACTCCATCTCCGGATGGTCCGTCAGAATCCGATCGAGCGTATTTGCATTGTCATGCATAGAAAAACCGAGGTGACGGATCAGCCCCTCCTTTTTCTTCTCCTGCAGGAAATCCCATATTTCGAAATCATCAAAGAAATGTGTTCTCTCCTCACCCAGATTATGTAACAGATAAAAGTCAAAATACCCGGCACCTGTCCGTTCCAGAGAAGTATAAAACATCTGCTGTGCTTCTTCCTTATTTTTTGCTCCGGCCCACGCAGGCAGTTTCGTGGCAAGCAGAAAGTTCTCTCTCGGATAACGGTCAACAAGCACGGCTTTTGCGGCTTTTTCTGACTCACCGTCATTATATCCGTAAGCCGTATCGAAATAGCGGAATCCGGCCTCCATGAATCGGTCTGTCATTTCTTTTGTTTTCTCAATGTCTATCGCATCTCCATTCGCGGGCAGTCTCATCAGCCCGAATCCGAGTTTTGGAATATCTTTTCCCAAATAATTTTCCATATCTGCCATCTCCTCTCTCTGTATACACGATACCGTAAGATCCGGTCATCTTTTCCCCAGTGTCTCGTAAGCCATACTTTCTCAATATTAAGAAAAGCAATATTTCAATCCACGCTCCCACAAGGGGAGCGACAGCAAAATTAACTAAAAATCGA
>CAZJRY010000044.1:0-16898 GCA_964548625.1 uncultured Mediterraneibacter sp. | reverse complement strand
AATACTTTAAAAACCTCCGTGTATATGGTATAATACTTCGAGCACAAGTTGAAGAATATAGGAGGCATCACTATGAAACACATCAAGACATTAAATACACAGACATTAAACAATACAGTAAAAAAAGGCGGATGCGGAGAGTGCCAGACATCATGCCAGTCAGCGTGCAAGACATCCTGTACTGTAGGGAACCAGACCTGCGAGAACAGGAAATAGTCTTATTCGCAGCAACAAAAGAACAACGGGGGAAGGCAGCGGCTGATAAGCCGCTGCCTTATGCATGTGTGAAAGAGAGGTACCCTTGTGATACATCTGTATCAGAATAACGGATATAACATCGTTCTCGATGTAAACAGCGGTGCGGTCCATGTAGTGGATCAGGAGGCGTATGATGTGATCGGCGCTCTGGAAAAGCAGAATGAGTTCCATACGCCCGAAACTTTAAGAGCGCCGGAAACTTCGGCGTATCTGAACTCGGAGCTGGGCAGCCGGTATGAAGAGGAAGTTATCAATGACATCCTTGAAGCGGTCACTTCCCTGACAGAGGAGGGGCGCCTGTTTACCCGGGATGTATATGAAGATTTTATAGATGAAGTAAAGCAGCGGAAAACAGTGGTGAAAGCACTCTGCCTTCACATTGCCCATGACTGTAACCTCGCGTGTAAATACTGCTTCGCGGAAGAGGGAGAATACCACGGAAGACGCGCGCTCATGTCCTTTGAAGTAGGGAAGAAGGCGCTGGACTTCCTGATCGCGAATTCCGGAAAGAGAAGAAATCTTGAAGTAGACTTCTTCGGCGGGGAGCCGCTGATGAACTGGCAGGCCGTAAAAGATCTGGTGGCATACGGAAGAGAGCAGGAGAAGATACACGACAAGCATTTCCGTTTTACTCTTACGACAAACGGTGTGCTTTTAAATGATGAGGTGCAGGAGTTTGTCAACCGCGAGATGGACAACGTAGTCTTAAGTCTCGACGGAAGAAAAGAAGTCAATGACAGGATGCGCCCGTTCGGGAACGGCAAAGGAAGCTATGACCTGATCGTTCCCAAGTTCCAGAAACTGGCGGAGAGCAGGCATCAGCAGAAATATTACATACGCGGGACATTTACGCGGAACAATCTGGATTTTTCCAATGATGTGCTGCATTTTGCGGAACTCGGCTTTGAGCAGATATCCATCGAGCCGGTAGTGGGAGAGGACACGGATCCTTATGCGATCCGGAAGGAGGACCTGCCGGTGATTTTTAAGGAGTATGATAAGCTGGCGAAGATCATGGCGGACCGGGAGAGAGAAGGAAGGGGATTCACGTTCTTCCATTTCATGATCGACCTTGAAGGCGGACCGTGCGTGTCCAAGCGCCTGTCGGGATGCGGTTCCGGTACAGAGTATCTGGCAGTGACCCCGTGGGGGGATCTGTATCCGTGCCATCAGTTCGTCGGACAGGAAGAGTTCCTTATGGGAAATGTAGACGAGGGAATTACGAAACCGGAGATTGCGGACGCATTCCGCGGCTGCAGCGTCTACTCGAAAGAGAACTGTAAAAAATGCTTTGCCAGATTCTACTGCAGCGGAGGCTGCATGGCAAATTCTTACAAGTTCCACCATACGATCAACGATACATACGAGGTGAGCTGTGAGATGGAGCGTAAGCGTGTAGAGTGCGCGATCATGATAAAAGCGGCCCTCGCCGGGCAGGCGTGAGAGCGGCGGCATCATATGAAGATAAAACATAAAAGCGCGGAAGAAAGGAATGGAAAATCATGAAAAAAAGCAGAGGTGTATTGAACCTGATCGTGATAGCGGCTGTCATGGTATTCCTCGGAGTGACCACGATCTACGGACTGAACTCCAAGGGAATGGGATCGGCGCGGAACATCACTCTCGGTCTGGATCTGGAAGGCGGCGTCAGCATTACGTATCAGGCTGTCGGAGAAACACCGTCCGATGAGGACATGGAGGATACTGTCTACAAACTCCAGAGACGTGTGGAGGAATACAGTACAGAGGCGCAGGCATATCAGATCGGGGACAACCGGATCGGCATTGAGATCCCGGGCGTGCAGGACGCCAATGAAATCCTTGAAGAACTCGGACAGCCGGGTACATTGTATTTTATCAGTCATCTTGACAGCGACGGAAATGAGAACTATGAGATCAATTCCGACGGAACCGCATATGAACTTACAAAGACGATCGAGGAACTGGAGGAGGACGGCTCTATTGTCCTGACAGGTTCCGAGGTCGAGGACGCGTCAGCGGAAGCGGTCTCGGATTCGACAACGGGAGCGACAGAGTATGTCGTCGAACTGACATTTACGGACGAAGGAACGGAAGCCTTTGCCGAGGCTACGGAGGAAGCCTATAATAACGATCAGGATTCGATCGCGATCTATTATGACGGCGAACTGATCAGCGTTCCGAGCGTCAATTCGGTCATTGAGGACGGACAGGCACAGATTTCCGGCGATATGACATATGAGGAAGCCGACGCTATCGCATCCACCATACGGATCGGCGGGCTCAGCGTGGAACTGGAAGAGATCAGCTCCGAGGTAGTCGGAGCCAAGCTCGGAGAAGAGGCGGTCAGCACCAGCCTTCTGGCGGGCGCGATCGGTCTTGCGATCGTTTGTCTGTTTATGTGCTTTGTATACCTCCTTCCGGGATTCGCGTCGAGCCTCGCGCTCCTGATCTATACAGGTCTGATCCTTGTGCTTTTGAACGCGTTTGACATCACGCTGACCCTGCCGGGCATCGCGGGTATTATCCTCGGCATCGGCATGGCGGTCGACGCAAACGTTATCATATTCGCGCGTGTAAAAGAGGAACTGACGGCAGGTGCGTCTGTACACGGCGCGCTGAAGGCCGGATTCCATAAAGCGATGTCCGCGATCATTGACGGAAATGTTACAACGCTGATCGCGGCCGCCGTGCTGTGGCTGAGAGGAAGCGGAACAGTCAGAGGATTCGCGCAGACGCTGGCGCTTGGTATCGTGGTATCCATGTTTACCGCGCTTGTGATCACCAGAGTGATCATTTATTCTTTCTATGCGATCGGGATACGAAATGAAAAGCTGTATGCGAAGAAGCTGAAGAAACGCAAACCGATCGATTTTCTCGGAAAACGCAGGGTGTTTTTTATCATTTCCATTATCATGTGCCTGAGCGGGTTTGTCGGAATGGGAATCAATCATGCGCGTGGGATCGGCATTCTGAATTACAGTCTTGATTTCGTGGGCGGTACGGCTACGACAGTAACCTTTGATCAGGAATACACGCTGGATGAGATCGACAGCGAGATGATACCGGATCTGGAAGAGATCACCGGAGACCCGAATATCGAGGTGCAGACTGTTCAGGACAGCACGCAGGTGATATTCAAGACACAGACGCTGGATCTTTCCGAAAGAGAAGAATTTGCCCAGTATATGGAAGAAAATTACGGCGTCACGACGGAAGATATTACAACAGAAAATATCAGTTCGACTGTAAGTTCCGAGATGCGTGTTGACGCGATCGCGGCAGTGATCATTGCGACGATCTGCATGCTGATCTATATCTGGTTCCGGTTCAAAGATATCCGGTTCGCGACCAGCGCGGTCATTGCCCTGATACATGATGTGCTCGTCGTGCTGACATTTTACGTGATCGCCAGAGTATCTGTGGGAAATACATTCATCGCTTGTATGCTGACCATTGTCGGATACTCCATCAACGCGACGATCGTTATCTTCGACCGTATCCGCGAGGAGCTTAAACTCAATAAGAAAGAAAACCTGAAAGATCTGGTCAACAGATGCATCACACAGACACTGACCAGAAGTATTTATACAAACCTGACTACCTTTATCATGGTCGTCGTACTCTACGTGCTGGGCGTAAGCTCCATCAAAGAGTTCGCGGCGCCGCTGATGGTAGGTATTGCCTGCGGCACGTACACATCCGTATGCATCACGGGCGCTCTCTGGTATGCCTTGAAGATACACACCGATAAGGCCGCGGCAGCGGCGTTGCAGACCCAGACCGCCGTTGCTGCCGAACATGATGAGATCAAAGCAGTAACGGACAAAAGTGCGGATGAGCCCCGGAAAAGAAAATCAGGAAAAAAACATAAGAAAAAGAAAAAAAGACATTAAATAATAATCCGGCGGGCGGTTCCATGCATATTCACCGATGCATATATAATATAATATGAAGAAAATCCTGTAAGCCGGTATCTGATACAGGACGATGTATTACAGATACGGACAGAGAAGCACAGGAGTGTTTGCATGAATGATATGGAACAGTGATGCAGTTAAGCGATATATGGAAGCAGGGCTTGCGGTTCTGATCGTCCTTACGCTCGGTCTGGCCGGAGGCACGGGCAGCTTACTTCGGGCATCCGGGAGTGAGCAGGTCGAAGCGGCTGTCGGGGAGGACGGTACAGTTGACAGCGAGGAGGCTGAGGACGCGGATCCGGATGCCGGGGAGGTACAGGAGACAATAGCGGACGGGCAGTATCCGATCATGGGGAGCAGCGATATCACGGTTCAGGAGATGGTCGATTATTTTAATGCGTCCGGAGAGGAATATCCCGCGGAAGAACTCGCTGAGGGAGGCGCGGATTCTATCGAGGTTTTCTGCCGGATGTACTATGATGAGGCGACGGCAGAGGGGGTGCGTCCGGAAGTGGCATTCGCGCAGACGATGAAGGAGACGGGGTTTCTCCAGTACGGCGGCGACGCGTCCGTTGAGCAGTTTAATTTCGCCGGACTGGGGACTACGGGAAACGGTGTGCCGGGCAATTCCTATCCGGACGTGCAGACCGGAATACGGGCGCAGATCCAGCATCTCAAGGCATACGCCACAACAGATTCCCTGAATCAGGAGTGCGTTGATGACCGCTACGAGTACGTGAAAAAAGGCTCCGCGCCTTATGTGCAGTGGCTGGGACAGCAGGAAAATCCGGAGGGGCTCGGATGGGCGACCGATGATAATTACGGATACGACATTGTGGGGATGATCGAGGACATGATGGAATGAACTGATATCTTAAGATTATCTAAACTCCTTGACAAATCTGTTTCGTACGACTATAGTATTTGATAGTTAATTTTTAGTTCATACTATTGTAACAAAGGTGACGAGAAAGAGGAGTACACTGCTGCTTCCGTCAGAGAGGACCGTCCGCGGGCTGTAAGGCGGTTTCGGAAAAGGGCAGTGGAAGGTAGCTTTTGAACCGGACGGCTGAAGAGCGTCTGCACAGGCGGGATGAGACTGAAGGATGCGGGTAAGCTGTCCCGGAGTGGTCCGCGTTACAGGACTCAAGAGGTATATTTCCGGACAGGAGCGAACTGCTCTGAATTAAGGATATGTATGAAACAAGGTGGTACCGCGGAATTTTTCGCCCTTTACGTTATGTAAAGGGCGTTTCTTATGTGACTGTGAAAATTCCGTGAACACCGGGAGATGCCGTCCGGATGGAAAAATTCTATGAGGGAGAGACAAGGAGAGCATAATGAGTAAAGAATTAGCCAAGACTTATGATCCGAAAGCAATCGAAGAAAAACTGTATGACAAGTGGTGCAGGAACAAATATTTCCATGCGGAAGCGGACCGCAGCAGAAAACCGTTTACAACGGTGATGCCGCCTCCGAACATCACGGGAAAGCTTCATATGGGCCATGCTCTTGACAATACACTTCAGGATATCCTGATCCGCTATAAGAGGATGGAAGGATATAACACGCTGTGGGTCCCCGGGACAGACCACGCGGCGATCTCTACTGAGGTAAAGGTGACGAATCAGCTCAAAGACGAGGGAATTGACAAGAAAGAACTGGGACGCGAGGGATTCCTGAAGAGGGTATGGCAGTGGAAAGAAGAATATGCCGGTACGATCGAGGACCAGCTCAAGAAGCTGGGAGTATCCTGTGACTGGGACAGAGAACGTTTTACTATGGACGAGGGCTGCTCCAGGGCAGTCGAGGAAGTATTTATCAGCCTGTATAACAAAGGATATATCTACAAAGGCTCCAGGATCATCAACTGGTGTCCGAAATGCAAAACATCCCTTTCCGACGCCGAGGTGGAGCACGAGGAGCAGGAGGGGCACTTCTGGCATATCAAATATCCGATCGTGGGAACAGACCGTTTCCTTGAGATCGCGACAACGCGTCCGGAAACCATGCTGGGCGATACGGCCATCGCCGTACATCCGGATGACGAGCGCTATAAAGATATTGTAGGTAAGAACGTGATCCTGCCGCTTGTCGGGAGAGAGATCCCGGTCGTTGCGGATACTTATGTAGATAAAGAGTTCGGTACAGGCGCGGTGAAGATCACGCCGGCCCATGACCCGAACGACTTTGAGGTGGGCAGGCGCCACAGCCTGCCGGAGATCAACATCATGAACGATGACGCCACCATCAATGAAAACGGCGGCAGATATGCGGGAATGGACCGCTACGAAGCGAGAAAAGCGATCGTAAAAGAACTGGATGAGCAGGGATACCTTGTAAAAGTTGTTCCGCACACCCATGCAGTGGGAACTCATGACCGCTGCGGCACGACGGTAGAGCCGCTCATCAAGCAGCAGTGGTTCGTGAAGATGGACGAGCTGGCAAAACCGGCTATCAATGCCTTAAAGACCGGCGAGCTTAAGTTTGTACCGGAACGTTTTGACAAGATCTACCTGCACTGGCTGGAGAATATCAAAGACTGGTGTATTTCCCGCCAGATCTGGTGGGGACACAGGATTCCGGCATACTACTGCGATGAGTGCGGCGAGCTTGTCGTTGACCGTCATGTGCCGGAAAAATGTCCGAAGTGCGGATGTACGCATTTCACACAGGACGAGGATACGCTGGACACATGGTTCTCGTCGGCGCTGTGGCCGTTCTCTACACTGGGATGGCCGGACAAGACAGAGGATCTGGATTATTTCTACCCGACGGATGTACTCGTGACAGGATATGACATTATCTTCTTCTGGGTGATCCGTATGGTATTTTCGGGATATGCGCACACCGGAAAATCACCGTTCCACACTGTGCTCATCCATGGTCTGGTACGCGACTCTCAGGGACGCAAGATGAGCAAATCGCTGGGAAACGGCATCGACCCGCTGGAGATCATTGACAAATACGGCGCCGACGCGCTGAGACTGACACTTGTCACCGGCAACGCGCCGGGCAATGATATGCGCTTCTACAATGAGAGAGTAGAGGCGAGCCGCAATTTCGCCAACAAGGTATGGAACGCCTCACGTTTCATCCTTATGAATATGAAAAACGGCGCGGTTATTGAGAAACCGAACGATTCGCTGCTCACGCCGGCTGACCGTTGGATCCTTTCCACGGTGAACACACTGGCGAAAGACGTGACAGAGAATATGGATAAATACGAACTCGGTATCGCGGTACAGAAAGTCTATGACTTCATATGGGATGAGTTCTGCGACTGGTATGTGGAACTCGCGAAGGACCGCATCTACCACGCGGAAGAATATCCCGAAGCAGCGGAATGCGCGCTTTGGGTATTAAAGACCGTACTCGGTCAGGCGCTGAAGCTCCTGCATCCGTTTATGCCGTTTATCACAGAGGAGATCTACAGCGCGCTTGTGCCTGAGGAGGAATCTCTGATGATGTCGGAGTGGCCCGCATACAAAGACGAATGGTACTTCCCGGCAGACGAGAACGTGGTGGAGCATGTGAAAGCGGCCACAAAGGGTATCCGCAATATCCGTTCCGAGATGGACATACCGAACAGCAGAAAGACGAAAGTGTATATCGTCTCTGCCGAGAGGGATATATGCGAGGGGATCGCGGCCCTCGCGGGATCTGTCAGACCGCTTATGATGGCGAACGAGATCCTTATCCGGCCGGACAGGGCGGGCATCGCGGACAACGCGGTATCTGTCGTAGTCCCGGATGCGGTCGTATACCTGCCCCTTGAGGAACTGGTGGACTTCGAGCAGGAACGCGAGAGACTCGCGAAGGAAGAAGTAAGACTGAATAAAGAGATAAAGAGAGCTCAGGGCATGCTTTCCAATGAAAAGTTCGTAAGCAGGGCTCCGGCCGCGAAAGTTCAGGAAGAGAAAGACAAGCTGGAGAAATATACGCAGATGCTCGAACAGGTAAAAGAGAGAATGGAAGGTTTAAAATGAAACGCATTCATATCAGGAAACCCGATATCAAAGGATTTTTTACAAAGGTCAGAAATCTGAAACCGGAAGATATCAGACGGCATTTTAAGGAGAAAAAAGAACGCAGACAGCGTATACTTGAAGAACGCCGCAACAGCAGGTTCGCGAAAAAGATGCAGCCGGTCTGCAAATGGATGAACAGGCTTTCCCTGCCGCTTCAGTTCCTTCTGGCCTGTGTGATCAATTTCCTGATCGAGACTGTCTCCAGACTGTCCTTTTTCGAGGCATGGGACTATCTTACCGGAACTCCGCTTGTGTTCCTGTACAATGCGTTTATAATATTTACGACATTTATGTTCGTCTATCTGTTCCGGCGGAGAGTGTTTGTCCGGATCCTGCTCAGTGTGTTCTGGCTGTTTCTCGGAACCTGCAACGGGTATCTTCTCACCAAGAGGGTGACTCCGTTCAACGCGCAGGATCTCAAGGTGCTCTCAGACGCGCTGGAGCTGACAGGCAATTATTTCAATACGTTTGAGCTGATAATGATCATTGTCGGCGTGGCGGCTGTTGTACTGTGGGTCGTTTCCATGTGGAGAAGAGGCGGACAGTTCTCGGGGAAAATGCACAGGATCATCGCGCTGCTCGGCGTCGGAGTCTCGTTCGCGGCTTGTCTGTGGCTGACGGATGAGGCGATCGACAAGCGCGTGATTTCCAATTATTTCGGAAATATTGCCTTTGCGTATGAGGACTACGGATTCCCTTACTGTTTCTCCGCCAGCCTGTTTAATACAGGTATCAGCGAACCGTCGGGATACAGTGAGGAGACGATGGACGAGATCACCGATAACGGCGCGCTGACACAGAGCACCACCGGGCTTTCGGAGGATGAGCTTCCGAATATCATATTTGTCCAGCTTGAATCGTTCTTCGATCCCACGGAAGTAGAGTGGCTGAGATTCTCGGAAGATCCGATCCCGAATCTGAGAAAGCTGTTTGAAGAATATTCTACAGGGTATTTTAAAGTGCCGTCAGTGGGAGCGGGAACAGCCAATACGGAGTTCGAAGTGCTCACGGGTATGAGTATGCGCTTCTTCGGACCCGGCGAATATCCGTATAAGACTTATGCGAAATATTATCAGATGGAAAGCGCGGCGAGCGCGCTCTCGGCTCTCGGGTACGGCACCGCGGCGCTCCACAACAACGGCGGGAATTTCTACAGCCGGGCCCAGGTGTTCAACAAGATGGGATTTGACTATTATATCAGCAAAGAGTTTATGAATATCCTGCAGACGACGCCGAAAGGCTGGGCAACGGATGATGTACTGGTGCCTAATATCATAGAAGCTATGGATACCACGGAGGGACAGGATTTCATCTTTACCATAAGCGTAGAAGGGCACGGAGAATACCCGACCGAGGAAGTCCTCGATGACCCGGAGATCATCGTCAGCGGGGTTGAGGATGAAGGAGAGAGGAACGCATGGGAGTATTATGTGAATCTTGTACATGAGATGGATGAATTCGTCGGAGAGCTGATCGAGGCGGTCGAATCCAGAAACGAGCCCACAGTGATCGTATTTTACGGGGACCATCTGCCGACCATGGATCTGGAGGCCAAGGATCTCAAAAGCCGGTACCTGTATAATACAAACTATGTCATCTGGGATAATATCGGTCTGGAGAAGGAAGACAAGAATATCGCCTCGTATCAGATCATGGCAGAGGTGTTTGACAGGCTGGACATCCATTCCGGCACAGTGTTCAATTATCACCAGCAGCGCATGGAGACAAAAGATTATCTGGCGGACCTTGAGCTGCTCCAATATGACATGATGTACGGTGAACAGTATGTGTACGAGGAAGACGGCATGCCTGTTCCGGAAGAACATATGGTCATGGGACTCAAAGACGCGGAAATATCCCAGATAGCCCTTCAGGCTGACGGTACGACTTACAGCATCTACGGTGAAAATTTCACCCAGCAGAGCAAAGTTTATATAAACGGTGAAAAACAGACGACTACATTTCTGAATAATACAAGGCTGGAGCTGAAAGAGTCTGAGATTGAAGACGGCGATACCATTGTGGTGGCGCAGGTGGGATCCGGCAACACCATATTCAGAGAGTCCAAAACGTATATCTACAGCGACGGTGAACTGACGGAAGCCGAGGCAGATCCGGACGCGCCGGAGAACGGTCGGCAGGCGTTTACCGACCAGGAAGAAGAACAGGAAGAATGACATACAGCGAAGCAGTAGATTATATACTGGAGATTCCCAGATTTACAAAGAAAAATGATGTGGCGCACACAAAGGTGTTTCTGAAATATCTCGGCGATCCGCAGGAAAGATTAAAGGTGATCCACGTAGCCGGGACAAACGGAAAAGGTTCCGTGTGCGCCTATCTTGACAGGATGCTCCGTTCGGAAGGAAAACGGACGGGGCTTTTTACTTCTCCGCATCTGGTGAAGATCAACGAGAGGATAACCGTCGACGGCGTGCCTGTCGGCAATGACATGTTCGCCGGACTTTTTACGGAAACACTTACGGCGGTCAGGCTTATGGAAGAAGACGGATTCCGGCATCCGACTTTCTTTGAATTCCTTCTGGGAATGGCGCTGCGCGCCTTTCGGAAAGCCGGCGTGGAATATGCGGTCCTCGAGACCGGGCTGGGCGGGAGACTGGATGCAACCAGCGCGGTTGAGCCTCCCCTTGTCTGCGTCATCACTTCCATCGGCTATGACCACATGCAGTATCTTGGAGATACGCTTCCGGAGATCGCGGCGGAAAAGGCCGGGATCATCCGTCCGGGCGTACCTGTCTTTTATGCCTCATCATCGGAGGAAAGCGACAGAGTCATCGAAAAGGCGGCGGAGAATAACGGAAGCTTCTGTAAAAAAATCGGGAAAGATGCGTACGAAATTCTCGGAATAGAAAACAAACATATTGCATTTTCCTGTTCCAGTGATTATTATGGAAATACCACGTGGAAATTGAACAATACAGGAATATATCAGCCGGGCAATGCGGTACTTGCCATGGAAGTGATGAGATACCTCTTCGGGGAAAACGCCTGTACGGCGCGCTGGAGAGAGGCTCTGTCCGAGTTGAAATGGCCGGGCAGGATGGAAGAGATCCTGCCTGAAGTATATGTTGACGGGGCGCATAATATAAATGCGGCCGAGGCGTTTGTACAGAGTATTCCGCAGGATGAGCGCGGGAATATCATACTTTTTTCCGCGATGAAAGATAAAGAATATGAGAAAATGGCGGCTGTACTGTGCAGGGCCCCCGGGACGGAAGTATATGTTGTGACGCATATCGATGATCCGCGGGGAACCGGATCAGGGCGGCTCGGGGAAGTTTTCGGGAAATATACGGACCGCCCCGTCGTGGTAAAGGATTCCGCGGAGGACGCGTTCCTGTGGGCGCTTGAGCACAGGGAGGACCGAAGAGTGTACTGTCTGGGCTCTCTTTACCTGACAGGGATGATAAAGGGATTGATTCAGGAGGTAAAGTCAGATGCTGAATTATGAAGAAGAGTTAAAGAAGTTTAAACCCAGCCTTGAGGTGGAGGAGATCGAGGAAGCCGTCTATCAGGAAGATCTCTCGGATGTTACAGATCTGCTGAAACAGGTTATGGAACAGAAGAAGTAAGTACAGAAAGTCAATGGTGGGTACAGATGGATTATATGAAAAAGATCGTGCGTCAGTCTAATTCATGGTATAACGACGGTTTGAGGAAAGCTCAGGACAGGGATATGTCCGGCGCGATTGTCTCTCTGCGGCGGAGTCTGCAGTTTAACAGGGAAAATATTGCGGCAAGAAATCTTCTGGGACTGGTCTATTACGGGATCGGCGAGGTGCCGGAGGCTCTGGTGGAATGGATCATCAGCAAGAATCTGAGGTCTTATAATAACATAGCGGACTATTACATCAAGACGGTGCAGGAGTCCGCAAAAGAACTTGAAACGATCAATATGGCGATCAAGAAATATAATCAGTGTCTCGCGTACTGCCGGCAGAACGGAGAGGATCTGGCGGTCATACAGTTGAAGCAGGTGGTTTCCTCCCATCCTTCTTTTTTGAAAGCGATCCAGCTTCTGGCCCTTCTCTATCTGCATACAGGGCAGTATACCCGCGCCCGCCAGATGGTCCGGCAGGCAAGAAAGCTGGATACGGGAAATGAGCTTACGCTGAGATATATGCATGAACTCACGCATCAGAGAGGAAAGCAGCGGCGCAGGAACGAAAAGAAGAAAGAGGACGCCGTAGAATACAGTCTCGGGAATGAGACGATCATCCAGCCGAAACACTCAAGGGTCAGGGAGATGACAAGCCGTCTGGCGGTAGCTAATATCTTCATCGGCGCGGCAATCGGCGCGGCAGTCATATGGTTCCTTGTGGCGCCCGCGGTAAATCAGGCGGAGAACGAGCGGATGAACGATCAGATGCGCGATTACAGCGATCAGATCAAAACGCTGGAAGCACAGGTCAGCGCCCAGACACGAACGCTGGAGAGTTACAGGTCTTCGGGAGAAGACACGGAAACGGATCAGGCGCAGACGACTCAGGAGAGCTATGAGAGTCTTCTGGCTGTCATGGAACAATATGATTCGGGAGAATACAGCTATGTTACAATGGCCGATACACTGATCGGCATTGACAGGGACTCTCTGGGGGAGAGCGGACAGTCCGGTTACGATGAACTGACGGAAGCGATCTATCCGAGCGCGTGCGAGACGAATTTCTCTGCCGGCGAGGAGGCGCTGGAGGCGGAAAACTATGAGGACGCCATTGAAGCGCTCGCTAAAGTCGTGAGCATGGACGCCGGATACAATGACGGGCAGGCGCTCTTCGATCTGGCGCTTGCTTACATGGAAAACGGCGATGACGAGAATGCCATTACTTATTTCCGGAGTGTCGTAGACGACTACGGAGATTCAGAGTATGCCGAAGAAGCACAGACGAATCTGGACACTCTTTCCGCGGATACGGATGATGAATAGAAACAGAGAGATACAAAAGAAAAGGATATACCGCAGGGTATATCCTTTTTTGTATATACGATCGGAGCTAATGAAGACGAGGAGGAGCAGCAATGAAATATCAGGTTCAGGAGAACTGTCTGACGATCTATCTCCCGCGCGAGGTGGATCACCATAATGCGGAGGAGATCAAGAGGGAAGCGGACGCCGTGATCGGCAGGAACCACATCAAATATGTGATCTTCGATTTTGAAAGGACGGATTTTATGGACAGTTCAGGAATAGGGGTTATCATGGGAAGATATAAGACGGTCAGTCTGATCGGCGGAGAAGTATGGGCAGTCCATACCAACGCAAGGATCAGAAAGATACTGACGCTGTCGGGAGTGACAAAAATAATGCAGATCTATGAGGAGGAAAATAAGTATGATAAATACGAATGAGATGGAGATCAGATTTGACAGCCGTTCGGAGAATGAAGGCTTTGCGAGGGTGGCGGTGGCGTCGTTTATGACACAGCTCAATCCCACCGTGGAGGAAGTGGCGGACGTTAAGACCGCCGTATCCGAGGCGGTGACGAACGCGATCATACACGGGTACGAAAATAAAGTACACAAGATAAGCGTCCGGTGCAGAATTGCGGAAAACGTATTTACAGTGGTAGTAAGCGATACCGGGAAAGGGATAGAAGACGTGGAGCAGGCCATGCAGCCTATGTTTACCACGATGCCGGAACAGGACCGCTCCGGCATGGGATTTGCATTTATGGAGGCATTTATGGACAGTGTGGAAGTGGAATCGGAGCCGGGAAAAGGAACCCGTGTAAAGATGAAGAAAGCCGTCGGAAAAGGAAGGGAGATATGGACCACACAATCGCTTTGATCAGGAAATCTCACGACGGGGATAAAAAAGCGAGGGAACAGCTTGTAGAGGAAAATATCGGCCTGATCCGGTGTGTTGTGAAGCGTTTCGCGGGGCGGGGCGTGGAGAATGAAGATCTCTTCCAGATCGGCAGTATCGGTCTGCTTAAAGCGATCGATAAATTTGATCTGTCCTATAATGTGAAATTCTCCACTTACGCGGTTCCCATGATCTCCGGGGAGATCAAACGTTTCCTGAGGGATGACGGGATGATCAAGGTCAGCCGCTCTCTGAAAGAGCTGGCGTACAAGAGCCTGAAGGCCGGAGAGAAACTGACGGACAGGCTCGGAAGGGAGCCTACGATGGAGGAGCTCTCCGAAGAATTGGGGGTTGAGAAAGAAGAACTGGCACAGGCAATGGAGGCGGGCGTAGAGGTGGATTCTCTCTACCGTCCGATCCGCCGGAAAGAGGGAAGTGAGACCCGGCTTCTCGACAAGATCGAGGAAAAGGAAAAAAGCGAGGACAAGATCCTTGACCGTCTGATGTTAAAAGAACTTCTGGAAACATTGAACGCAGAGGAGCGCCGGCTCATTTATCTTCGTTATTTCGCCGACCGGACACAGACCGATGTAGGGAAGATCATGGGAATATCTCAGGTGCAGGTATCAAGGATGGAGAAACGGATCATGGAGAATCTGAGAAAGAGAGGCGCGTAGGACGAAAATGTGCCGGAAAATCTCTTCCGTATGTATATTTTACCCGCAAACTACAATACTAATCCATAGAAAGGGCAGGTGGACAGGATGGATGACGGACAGAAAAAAATATGGATGTGTCTCATTATTGTCGTCCTTGCAGCAGCCGCGATCGGCGTTCTCTACTATTTCAGCGCGCCGGCAGAACAAAGCGACGGGGGATTCCTGATCCGGGCGGCACATGAACAATATGAGGAGGCGGACAATGGCATCTGAGAGCAGGACACTCTATATTAAAGGCGACCGCGATGTGGAAGTTACAAAACCCGATGTTACGCTCGGAGATCTTCTGAGCATGGAATGTACAGACAAGCTGATGCTGGCAAAGATCAGGACGCTTAAGATCGTCAGGTTTAAGAAGAACGGAAGGCAGAGGCGCGTGATCTCCGTGCTTAAGATCATTGCCTGTATTCATGAGAAATTTCCGGAAGCGGATGTCGAAAATCTGGGGGAGACGGATATCATCGTGACTTACGAGGATCAGAAAACGCCGGCCTATGCATGGCACATTATAAAAACGGTCTTTGTGGCGGCAGTGACTTTTTTCGGCGCGGCCTTTTCCATCATGGCATTTAACAACGATGTGGACGTGACGAAACTTTTCGGACAGATCCATGAACTGGTGACAGGACAGGAGACAAGCGGATTTACAATACTGGAAGTTTCATATTCTGTCGGGATTACCGCGGGTATCCTGCTCTTTTTTAATCATTTCGGGAAGAAACGGTTCACGGAGGATCCCACGCCCATGGAAATTCAGATGCGGCTGTACGAAAATGATATCCAGACAACGCTGATCGAGGATTCAGAGCGGAGAGGAGAAGAGATCGATGTGGGCACAACAGATACTTCTGGCAGCAATCGGACTTAGCGCAGGGGTCGCCGTGTCAGGCGGCCTTTTTTCTTTTGTTGTGGAGCTGGGCGTGATCGCGGACTTTGCAGACCGGACGCATACCGGCGACAAAGTGCTTCTCTATGAAGACTGCACGGCCGCGGGCGGCATTCTCGGAAATATGATCTATGTATTTCATATAGGAATCCCCGCGGGACTCCCGGGCCTCGGGATCTTCGGACTTTTTGCCGGGATCTTTGTCGGATGCTGGGCCATGGCTCTGGCGGAGATACTGAATGTATTTCCGGTATTCATGCGCCGCATGCGCATTACAAGGTATCTGGCTGTTTTGGTGATCTGTCTGGCTGCAGGAAGAGGGCTGGGCGCGTGTCTGTTTTTCTTTCAGGGCTGGTAAAAGTACGGATCTGATCTGCGCGGTCAGCCTGTACCATCCGCTGCGGTTTGAATTTAATCAATGGTGATTTTCCACAATAGAAGAGCTGCCTGCCGAAAGTCGTCAGGCAGCTCTTTGCTGTGTCGGGAATGAATCTCAGTCGCCGGATTTTTATGCAGGCATAAATCTGTCTCCCGACATCAGATGGCCGAACTTGTTACCAAAAATAAATTCTTAAAGATGTAAAATCTCGACAAAACCGAAAGTATTCGCTATAATAACAACATTGAGGGTTGGGGCGGAAGATCTGATGCCTGCAAAGTGAAAGGAGATGCATATATGCTTCAGATTAAGGATATCTGTAAAGAATACCGCACCGGAACTCTTGTCCAGAAAGCACTGGACGGAGTAAGTCTGAATCTGAGGGACAACGAATTTGTCGCGATCCTCGGACCCAGCGGCTCGGGAAAGACAACGCTTCTTAATATAATAGGAGGTCTTGACCGGTATGACAGCGGGGATTTGATCATTAACGGGATTTCTACAAAGAAATATAAAGACAGAGACTGGGATTCCTACCGGAACCATACCATAGGATTCGTATTCCAGAGCTATAATCTGATCCCCCATCAGACGCTTCTCGCGAATGTGGAGCTGGCCCTGACGATATCGGGAGTGGGAAAAACAGAGCGCCGTGAGCGTGCCCGGAAAGCGCTGGAGCAGGTCGGACTCGGGGATCAGGTGCATAAAAAGCCGAATCAGCTCTCAGGCGGACAGATGCAGAGAGTGGCGATCGCACGGGCGCTCGTCAACGATCCGGATATCCTGCTGGCGGATGAGCCGACGGGGGCCCTGGACAGTGATACAAGCGTGCAGGTCATGGAACTGCTCAAACAGGTGGCTCAGGACCGGCTTGTGGTCATGGTCACACACAATCCGGAACT
>CAZJRY010000043.1:0-16928 GCA_964548625.1 uncultured Mediterraneibacter sp. | reverse complement strand
TTATACTAGAAAAAGAGAGTTTATACAATTAACACTCTATTAAAAAATTATGAACTCAGGGCTTATTTCTGTCTGTTTATTTGTGTTTTTTAACAAAATATTCTGTTTACTTTTCCGTTTCGCTTAAAATATTTGCCAAATCCGCGAATTCTTCTAATGTCAGGCTTTCTCCTCTTACGTTTATTCCTTTCCCCAGCCGGCTGACAGCCTCCTCGATCTCGTCTTTCGTGAAATCCAATTCCGCCGAATTCTTCAGCCCGTTTGCCAGCGTCTTTCTCCTTTGATTAAAAGATGCTCTGATGATACGGAACATCAATGTTTCGTCCGCTACGCTGACAGGGGGATCACTATATCGTTCCAGACGGATCACCGCCGACCCCACTTTCGGGCGGGGCATAAAGCAGTTGGGCGGAACGTTTGCCACAACATACGGTTTCGCATAATACTGGACCGCCAGAGAGAGCGCGCCGTAATCCTTCGATCCCGGCCCCGTCTGCATCCGGTCTGCCACTTCCTTCTGTACCATGACTGTGATACTTTGAAGAGGGACATGGTTCTCAAAAAGTCCCATAATGATGGGGGTAGTAATATAATAGGGCAGGTTTGCAACCACTTTCAGGGACTTTCCGCCGTTCTCTTCTCCCGCCAGTTTGCCGATATCTACTTTCAGCACATCTTCATTTATGATCTTTACGTTATCATAGCCGGTCAGTGTATCTTCCAGAATCGGGATCAGAGCCCTGTCAATCTCCACCGCTATCACCTTCTTCGCCGCGCACGCAAGGTACTGCGTCATCGTCCCGATACCCGGTCCGATCTCGAGCACACAGTCGTCCTTCCCGATCTCCGCCGCGCGGATGATCTTGTCAAGCACATGTGTGTCGATCAGGAAATTCTGGCCGAATTTTTTCCGGAAAACAAAATTATATTTCCGGAGCACCGCGATCGTGTTCTGCGGATTGCCAAGAGTCGGTTCTTTCATGCTTTCCTCCTCAAATTATATAATTGCCTGCTGTTCTCTTCCGTCTGCCGGATAACCTCTTCCGCGCTCACGCCTTTGATCTCCGCGATCTTCTCTGCTACATACGGCAGATAGAGAGAAGAGTTTCTCTTACCGCGGTAAGGCTCCGGCGCGAGATACGGGCAGTCCGTCTCCAGCACGATAGATGTGAGCGGGATCGCCTCGACGACACTTTTCAATTTCTTTGCATTTTTAAAAGTGACCACTCCGCCTATTCCGATATAATATCCCATCTTCACATATTCTTTCGCCATCTCGACAGAATAAGAATAACAGTGGATAACAGCCTGCATGCCCGCCGCATGCCCGCGCATGATATCCATTGTGTCCGCCGCCGCTTCCCTGCTGTGTATGATCACGGGCATTTCTTTCTTTCGCGCGATTTCCAACTGACGTATGAACCATTTTTTTTGTATATCGCGGCTCTCATTATCCCAGTAGTAATCCAGGCCGATCTCTCCTGCCGCAACAATCTTCTCCAGATCCAGAAGCCGCTCCATCTCAGCCAGGTGCTTTTCCGTAAGCCTTCCCACTTCATCCGGATGGACGCCGACAGCTCCGTATACGAAAGGATAGTCTTCCGTCAGTTTCCTTATCTTCGCCCACGATCCAAGGGTAGATCCGGCATTGACGATCAGGCCGATCCCGCTGTCGTACATGCTGTTTAAGAGGTCATCTCTGTCTGCGTCAAACTGCTCGTCATCATAATGGGCATGTGTATCGATTATCATTCTCTGCTCCTTCTTTACATATCCGGTTTTTCTCGGATCCGCGTTCTTCCCCGCCGCATACCGCGGCAGTCTTATAGATTATATCATACTTTGCCCGGACACGCCGCATTTTTACTTATAACTTATAATCAATACATATTATGAATAAAACACTTGTATTTTTTCTTTTTTTTGTCTACTCTTATATAGAGTTCTCTTCTTCTGTCATTAAGAGGATACTAATTATGAATAGACGAGGTATGTGAAATGAAGCCAATCAAAGAAGGAAAAGTACGCGAAATCTACGATAACGGTGACAGCCTGATCCTTGTAGCCACTGACAGGATCAGCTGCTTTGACGTGATCCTGAAAAATACGATCACAATGAAAGGAACCGTTCTTACACAGATGTCTAAATTCTGGTTCGAGATGACACAGGATATTCTTCCGAACCATATGATCACAACAGATGTAAATGAAATGCCGGAGTTCTTCCGGCAGCCGCAGTTTGACGGCAACAGCATGATGTGCCGGAAACTCCGGATGCTTCCCGTAGAGTGCATTGTCCGGGGATACATAACAGGAAGCGGATGGGCGAGCTATCAGAAAGACGGCACCGTATGCGGCATCCGCCTTCCGGAAGGATTAAAAGAGTCCGATAAGCTGCCGGAGCCGATCTACACGCCTTCTACCAAGGCGGAGATCGGGGACCACGACGAAAACATTTCATACGAGCAGAGCATCGGACATCTTGAGGCGGCATTCCCGGGCAAAGGCGAGGAATATGCTTCCAAGCTCCGCGACTGCACGATCGCTCTCTACAAAAAATGCGCGGACTACGCGCTGAGCCGGGGCATCATCATCGCAGATACGAAGTTCGAATTCGGACTGGACGAGGAAGGAAATATCGTGCTCGGCGATGAAATGCTTACACCCGACAGCTCACGTTTCTGGCCTGCCGACGGCTATGAGCCGGGACATTCCCAGCCGTCTTTTGACAAACAGTTCGCCCGCGACTGGCTGAAGACCAATCCTGACAACAACTGGACTCTTCCGGATGATATCGTAGAAAAGACGATCGATAAATATCTCCAGAGCTATGAAATGCTGACAGGAAAGAAATTACAGTAAAGACATATAAAACAGAAGCAGACGGCTGTACATCATCCCGTTTCAGGATAGATGCACAGCCGTCATTCTTCGTTCATATTATGACAATTCCAGTTTCCCAGTGTACAACTGATAATAGGTTCCCTTCAGTTTGAGAAGTTCTTCATGTGTCCCTCTTTCTATAATACGTCCATGCTCAAGCACCATGATCGCATCGCTGTTGCGGATAGTGGAGAGTCTGTGGGCAATGACAAACACAGTACGCCCTTTCATCAGGTTATCCATCCCTTTCTGTACGATCTGTTCGGTTCTCGTATCTATGGAGGATGTCGCCTCATCGAGGATCAGCACCGGCGGATCCGCGATCGCCGCTCTCGCGATCGCGAGGAGCTGTCTCTGCCCCTGAGAAAGTTCTTCACCGTCGCCGCTCAGATGCGTGTCATATCCGTTCGGAAGCATTCGGATAAAGCCGTCTGCATGAGCAAGTTTTGCCGCATTTACTACTTCTTCATCCGTTGCATCCAGCTTACCGTAACGGATATTCTCCTTGATCGTTCCGGTAAACAGATGGGTATCCTGGAGCACAATACCCAGCGACCGCCTTAAGTCTGCTTTCCTGATCTTATTGATGTTGATATCATCATAACGGATCTTGCCGTCCGCCACATCGTAGAAGCGGTTGATCAGGTTTGTGATCGTCGTCTTACCTGCCCCGGTAGATCCCACGAACGCCAGCTTCTGCCCCGGCTTCGCATACAGTGTCAGATCATGGAGCACCATATGATCCGGTGTATATCCGAAGGTCATATCATAGAAGCGCACATCGCCCTTCAGCTCCTGATAAGTAACGGTGCCGTCCGCCTGATGAGGATGCTTCCATGCCCAGAGACCGGTGCGCTCCCCGCACTCTGTAAGTGTGCCGTCCGGGTTTCTTGCCGCGTTTACAAGTGTGACATATCCGTTGTCAACTTCCGGTTCCTCATCCATCATACGGAAGATGCGCTCCGCGCCGGCAAGCGCCATAATGATCGAGTTGAACTGCTGCGCGATCTGCATGAACGGCTGGGTAAAGCTCTTTGTAAACTGCAGATAGGACGCCATGACTCCGAGGGTAATATTCCCGATTCCCGCCACTGACAGAAATCCGCCGAATATGGCGGTCAGAACGAACTGGACATTTCCGACATTCCCGATGACCGGTCCCATGATACTGGCAAATGTATGCGCCTTTGAAGAGCTCTCGAACAGCCGCTCATTAAGCTGATCGAACTCTTCTTTCGAAATCTGCTCGTGATTAAATACCTTTACTACCCGCTGTCCGTTCATGCGTTCTTCCACAAATCCCGTCACATCGGCGAGGTCAAGCTGCTGACGAATGAAATATTTCCCGCTTCTGCCTGTGACAAATCTGGATATCAGGATCATGAGCCCGATAACAAGTACCGCCAGCAGTGTGAGCGGCCGACTCAGCATAAGCATCGCGATAAACGTGACAATGATCGTCAGCGACGACATAAGTACCTGCGGGATCGACTGGTTGATCATCTGCCTTAACGTATCCGTGTCATTCGTGTAAAGACTCATGACAGAGCCGTTTGTGTTCTGATCAAAGTAACGGATCGGAAGTGTCTGCATGTGCTCGAACATCTCGTCACGGACACGCTTCAGCACCCCCTGTCCGATCGTTACCATAAGCCTGCTGTAGACAAATGTCGCGATGACGCCGCACAGGAAGATCGTCCCAAGCACGGTAAGCGCCATATACAGTTCACTGTAATCCGGATCCTGCTGCCCGATCAGCGGAATAATGTAGTCATCCAGAAGAAATCTGAGCGACAGCGAAACCGAAATCGAAGCGACAGCGCTTATCAGAATACAGAACAGCACAATAATAAACTGCACCTTATAAGTTCCGGTCACATAGCCCAGCAGACGTTTTGCTGTCCTGATCGTCCCGCGATCTACTTTTGGCTTTTCCTGTCTACTCATTCTCAGCGCCTCCTTTCACCTGTGATTCATATACTTCCCTGTAGATTGCATTTGTTTTAAGGAGCTCTTCCGCTGTTCCGATACCGTTGATCTCGCCGTTCTCCATAACAATAATGACGTCAGCGTCCTCCACCGAAGACACTCTCTGCGCAATAATGATCTTCGTTGTATCGGGGATTTCCTCACGGAATGCCTGACGGATCAGCGCGTCTGTCTTTGTATCCACCGCGCTGGTAGAATCATCAAGGATCAGAATCTTCGGTTTCTTGAGCAGGGCCCTCGCGATACAGAGCCTCTGCTTCTGTCCGCCGGATACGTTATTCCCGCCCTCGACGATCATAGTGTCATATTTGTTCGGGAACTCGTTGATAAATCCGTCCGCCTGTGCCAGACGGCAGACTCTCTGAACTTCCGCGTCGTCGGCATTCTCATCGCCCCAGCGTATGTTTTCATAAATACTTCCCGTAAAGAGGACATTCTTCTGAAGCACCACGGACACCTGATCGCGCAGTGATTTCAGATTATATTTGCGTACATCGATCCCTCCGACCTTTACGCAGCCTCCCGTCACATCATACAGTCTCGGGATCAGTTGGACCAGCGTACTCTTGGCGCTTCCCGTACCGCCGATGACGCCGACGATCTGACCGCTTTTTATATGAAGATTCACATCCTTCAGGGACAGGCTGCCGCCCTCTCCGGAGTAGCTGAAGTCCACATGTTCAAAATCAATGTCCCCGTTCGGAACTTCTTTCACGGCATCCTCGTCATCCCTCATCTCCGGCACCTCGTCGAGCACCTCGCCGATACGGTCTGTAGACGCCTCCGCGATCATGATCTGAACAAATACAAATGTCACCATCATAAGAGACGACAGGATCTGGATCGCATATACGATAACACTGGTGAGTTCCCCCGTCTGCATCCTGCCGCCGATAATGCTCTTGCCGCCGATAAGCACCATAACGAGCACTACGGCGTATACTGTAAACTGCATGACAGGCGAGTTCCATGCAACGATTTTTTCCGCTTTTGTGAAAAGCTCGAAAATCTTCCGGGATATCTTTCCGAACTTCCGGTTCTCATAATCCTCGCGCACATACGCTTTTACAACGCGCGCCGCATTGACATTCTCCTGAACCGTATTATTCAGCACGTCATACTCATCAAATACCTCGACAAAATGAGGATGGGCTTTCTTCGCGATCCGGAGGAGCACGCCTCCCAGAACCGGAATCGAGACGAGCAGAATCAGGGCGATCGGAATACTGATCGTCATCGTCATGATCAGGGAAAGCACGATCATGATCGGCGCTCTCGCCAGAAGGCGGATCGTAAACATATAGGCCATCTGTACGTTCGTAATATCCGTTGTCAGCCTTGTAACAAGTCCCGATGTAGAAAAATGATCAATGTTTCCGAATGAAAAATCCTGTACTTTGTAAAAAATATCATGCCGCAGATTCTTTGCATATCCTGCTGACGCGACAGCTGCGGTCTGACCCGCTTTCGCGCCGAAAAATAATGCGACCACTGCCATTACAATGAGCAGAAGTCCCATCCTGATAATGTACCCCATATCTCCCTGAACAATTCCGATATCGATAATATTCGCCATCAGAAGCGGGATCAGCACTTCCATAAGCACTTCCAGCGCCACCAGTACCGGAGTAAGAAATGATTGCCGCCTGTACTCCCGTACAGAACGGAGCAGCTTTCTATTCATGGTCGGTTATCTCCTCTCTTCTTTTTTTCTGACAAGCCAGCAGACATCTGTGCCAGAACTAACAATATAGTATATAGGAATTAAAAATATTGTCAATCATCAATATGTACAAAAGAGGCCGCCCTGATTTTCTTTATTGATTTCCTCTATATTTTTATTTAAATCCCGCTCTTTTTTTTACAAAATTATAGAAAATTTCTACAAAGGACGTTATAATAAAAGAATAGTAAGAATGAAAGTGAGGACTCATTATGAAGCAAAATAACATGTTAGCTATGATTTTGGCCGGCGGCCGCGGCTCACGCCTGCATGAGCTGACGAAGAAGGTCGCAAAACCGGCTGTTTCATATGGCGGGAAATACCGCATCATCGATTTCCCGCTCAGCAACTGTGCGAACAGCGGCATTGATGTTGTCGGTGTATTAACGCAATACGAATCTGTGCTTCTGAACAGCTATGTCGCGGCGGGACGCCGCTGGGGACTGGATGCGAAAGACAGCGGTGTATACGTCCTTCCCCCTCGTGAAAAATCCGACGCGGATCTCGATGTGTACAGAGGGACTGCCGATGCCATATCGCAGAATATAGACTTCATTGATGCATATTCCCCGGAATATCTTCTGATCCTTTCCGGAGACCACATTTATAAAATGAACTACGCAAAGATGCTGGCTTACCACAAAGAGTGCCGGTCCGACGCAACGATCGCGGTAATCGAAGTTCCTATGAAAGAGGCAAGCCGTTTCGGTATCATGAATACAAACGAGACAGGCCGTATTATTGAATTTGAGGAAAAACCGGAACACCCGAAGAGCAATCTCGCGTCCATGGGTATCTATATTTTCAACTGGAAGACACTGAGAAAGATGCTTCTTACAGATATGAAGGATCCGGACTCTTCACACGACTTTGGGAAGGATATCATACCGACTCTCTTAAATGAAGGCAAAAATGTCTTTGCTTACAAATATAAAGGTTACTGGAAAGATGTCGGAACGATCGATTCTCTCTGGGAGGCAAACATGGATCTGCTCAACAAGAACAACGAGCTCGATCTTAACGATCCCACATGGAAGATCTATACGGAAGACGTAACAGCGCTGCCGCAGTATATCGGCGCTGATGCCGCAATCGAAAAAGCGTTTATTACACAGGGCTGCGTAATAGACGGTGAAGTCAAAAATTCCGTACTGTTCACCAATTCCAAAGTCGCGGCCGGCGCAAAAGTCATTGACAGCGTACTGATGCCGGGCGCACAGGTTGCCGAAGGCGCGGTAGTCACACGGGCGCTCGTGGCTGACGGTATCAAGATTGGCAAGAATGCAGTGGTCGGAAGCGCTGACAGCGAAAATATCGAACTTGTCGCAAAACGTGTAAAGGGGGATGAATAATATGAATAAGGCATTCGGAATCATTAATTTTGCCGGAAATCACATTAAGGTAGATGGTCTCCAGGAATACCGCCCTGTAGGATCATTCTCATTCCTCGGAAGATACCGCATCATTGATTTCCCGGTTTCCAATATGAGCAACAGCGGGATTGACAATATTCAGGTTTATGTACGCAGGAAACCCCGTTCCCTGACCGAACACCTCGGCACAGGACGACACTATAATATCAACTCCAAGCGCGGCAAACTGAGGATTATGTATACAGAGTCCTCTCAGGTCGGCGATATCTACAGCACAGATATTCAGGCTTACATTGAGAATATGGACTGCATCGAGAGCATGCCCCAGCCGTATGTTGTCATCGCGCCGAGCTACATGATCTATACTGCGGACTACAGTAATTTTATTCAGGCGCATATCGACTCGGGCGCGGACATCTCCATGATGTATCATTCCGTTGACAATGCAAAGGATGCTTTCCTCGCATGTGATACTCTTAACATCAACAAACAGAAAGGCGTACTTTCCATCGAGCCGAACCGCGGGAACGCAAAGAACAGAAACATCTTCATGGATACGTATGTAATGACAAAAGAGCTTTTCCTCGAACTGGTAAATAAGGCTCACAAAACATCCTCCATGTATACGTTTTCCGATATCATTAATGAGAAGTGCAAAGAGCTCGATATACGCGCAGTTCCTCACAGGGGATTTTTCGCGGCGATCACTGACCTCAAGAGCTACTATGACGCTAATATGTCCCTGATCGACTTAAAGAACGCAATGAATCTGTTCGATGACGAATGGCCGGTATACACCCGCACAAACGATTCGTGCCCGACACAGTACTTTGCTGACAGCAAAGTGACTTCATCGGTTGTATCTAACGGCTGTCTGATCGACGGTGAAATCGAGAACTCCATTGTCGGAAGGGGCTGCGTCATCAAACCGGGCGCTGTCGTTAAAAACTGCGTTCTCTCCACAGATGTTGTTGTCGGCAAGGGCGTTCATATAGAAAATATGATGGTAGACAAACACGCAAGGCTGATCCGCGGAAAGAGGATCATCGCTTCTCCGGAAAAACCGGGATATGTAAAACGCGGTGATACACTGTAAGATATTCTGCCTGATCGATAAATAAATATCTGCCGGGAGACATGTATTGTCAGTACACACAATACATGCCTCCCGGCTTTTTCATTCCATTATATCCGGCTGATCTTCGGACGGTCTGTTATAGGATATCTCTCCGGCAGATACGGAATTTACATCTCTGCTTTATAATAATTGATCAGGCAGCCGTCCAGTATGATCTGTCTCTCCGCGTCTGTCAGGTCGCCCAGTCTCAGATCGATCTCTTTGAGGTCATTGCCGACTACATATCCTTTGATAACATCTGCTTTTTCTTCCACTGCCTTTCTCACGTCCGGCACGAAGATGTAGTCGCCGTTCCCGAACGGCAGATGCTCATGGTCCGCGTCTGTCAGGAACGGAAGCATGCCCCAGTTGATGAGGTTAGAGCGGTAACGCTTTGTTGCATACTCAATGGCGATATTCGCCCAGCCGCCCAGTACCTTCTGGCAGGATGCAGCCTGCTCACGCGCGGAGCCGTCCCCCGGCTTCACTGCGAAGATGGTGCTTCCGACGCCGATATTTCCTTTGCCTGCTTCCGGATATGTCTTCTGGATCGCCGCCATCACCGGTTTCAGTTCTTCCAGCGCGTCGAGAGGACATGTGCCTGCTTCGATCGCTTTCTGTGCCTTCTGCACTTCTTTCGCGCGTCCCACATATTCCGGATCTTTTCTTGAAAGCGCGAACTCCGCAAGTCCCAGCGGATTGGAACGGTAAGAGGATGTCTCTCCTGACGGGATGAGCTCGTCCGTCGTTGTAACCGGATCGTGGATCTCGGATACGACTTTCACGATCAGATTCTCCGGCAGCGCG
This sequence comes from uncultured Mediterraneibacter sp., assembly GCA_964548625.1. Lineage (GTDB taxonomy): Bacteria > Bacillota > Clostridia > Lachnospirales > Lachnospiraceae > Mediterraneibacter. The sequence continues at coordinate 7,036 of CAZJRY010000043.1, read as the reverse complement.
GACATCTCCGGCCAGTCTTTGATATTCGGCCCGAACCGGATCTCCACATCCGGATCTGCCACACCGTGGCTGTCAAATACACGGTTTGCGTAAATATTGCTGTCAAAGTGATATTTCTGTCCTTTGTACTCCACATCCATCGCCGTCGCCGGTGTGAGGTATCCTTTGTTTGCCGCCGTAGCCGCGATGGAACGAGCGTCCATAAGCGCCACCGAGGAAATCTGGCCGCTCTGGAGCTTGCTTCCCTCACGGTTCGGGAAGTTTCTCGTCGTATGGCGGATGGAGAACGCGTTGTTCGCCGGTGTGTCTCCGGCGCCGAAGCACGGTCCGCAGAACGCGGTCTTCACGACTGTTCCCGCCTCCATAAGGTCGGCCACTGCCCCGTTCTTCACCAGTTCCATATAGATCGGCATACTTGCCGGATATACGCTGAATGTAAATGCATCGGAACCGATATTGCGTCCTTTGATAATGTCCGCTGCCGCGCAGATATTTTCAAATCCGCCGCCCGCGCATCCCGCGATGATGCCCTGCTCTACATAGAGTCTGCCGTCGCGGACCTTGTCCTGAAGAGAATATTCCACCGCGCCGTCAAGGCTTACCAGAGCCTTCTGCTCTACATCGTGGAGAATGTCTTTCAGGTTCGCGTTTACCTCGTCGATCGTATAGACATTGCTCGGATGGAACGGCATCGCGATCATCGGTTTGATCTCGCTTAAGTTTACATACACACAGCCGTCATAATACGTACAGGCTCCCGGATTCAGTTCCCTGTAATCCCCGCTTCTTCCGTGGATCTCATAGAACTCCTCGATCTTCTCGTCTGTCGTCCAGATGGAGGACAGGCAGGTCGTCTCTGTGGTCATAACGTCAACGCCGATACGGAAGTCCGCACTTAACTTCTTCACGCCGGGTCCGACGAACTCCATCACTTTATTGTTTACATAGCCGTTTTTAAATACCGCGCCGATAATCGCAAGCGCAACATCCTGCGGTCCGACGCCTTTCATCGGCTCGCCGTCGAGATAGATCGCGATCACGCCCGGCATCTTGATATCATATGTCTTGTTGAGGAGCTGTTTCACAAGCTCCGGTCCGCCCTCGCCCATAGCCATGGTCCCGAGAGCTCCGTAACGCGTATGGCTGTCAGATCCGAGGATCATCTTTCCGCCGCCTGCGAGCATCTCGCGGGCAAACTGATGGATGACCGCCTGATGAGGCGGAACATAGACGCCGCCGTATTTCTTCGCGCAGGTCAGCCCGAACATGTGGTCGTCCTCATTGATCGTACCGCCTACCGCACAGAGACTGTTGTGACAGTTTGTCAGCACATAGGGTATCGGGAATTTCCGAAGCCCTGACGCGCGCGCCGTCTGGATGATCCCGACAAATGTGATGTCGTGGGATGTCAGTTTGTCAAACTTGATCTGCAGGTTCTTCATATTTCCGGAAGTGTTGTGCGCCTTTAAGATACCATATGCCATCGTATTCCGCGCAGCTTCCTCCTTTGAAAGCGGAATCTGCACATTTCCCGTATCTTCCACAATCTCGGTTCCGTTTAAGAGATAAACGCCGTTATCATATAATTTGATCATGTAATCCTCCTTCTTAAATCAGAATCATATATTTATGCAGTATAAGCGTTCCATACAATATAATTGTACAGGCCCGACAGGGCTATTTTATCACACTTCCCGGAAAGAGTAAATCTGGTTTGCGAACTTGTATATGCCGTTACTTCCCGTTCCTTTACATGCTGTCTCCGAAATATGCCACAATCAGATCCACCATCCGGTTGTAGCTCTGCACACCGTCCGCCTGTCCGTTTACTTTCAGATACGTGTCATTGATCCGCTCTGCCGTCTCGGATATTGTCCCCTCATACCTGTCCCAGAATTCATTGTTCGCGGTCAGATCCGGTTCCGCTTCCGCGTTCAGCGTCCCCCGCACTTCCTGCCAGCTCTCATAGTCCGCCCGGTACAGAGCGTTCATACAGTACACCCAGCCGGACAGATATCCGCTGTACTGAAAGTCCGTCCTCTCTGATCCGATACACGCGAGAAACGCGATAAAGTTCGCCTCCTGTTCCTCCATGAATCCCCGGAGATGGGACAGTTCATGGCACACGGTAAACGGTTTGTCATATTCGGGCATATCTCCGTTATAATTTGCCTCCACGGTGAACGGCAGATAGATCCCGGTCAGCCCCTGATAAGAGAGTACTTCCGAAAAGATCAGTTCTTTAGGCTGCGGATAGTACCCTTCAAGAGCATGGAACGTCTCCGCGAGACGGCTCATGGCTTCTACGCCGCCCTCCCGCTCTGACTCCTCCAATGTCAGCAGTCCGCCTCCGTCCCTTGCCACTTCATCCGCCCGGATATTCACTTCCTCCGTGAGCCAGATACAGATTTCTTTTAGTTCGTCTGTGCTGTACTGATATGTAATGATTCCCTCCTCCTCGGAAAAGGAACTTCTGTGATAATTGATCCCGCAGCATGCCGTATAGAGGAACGCAAGGATACCGACCGCCAGCAGAACCCCTGAAATCCATGACGAAATCGCATACAGTTCATGCGAGCGCGCGGTCTTAACAATCATGCGAACCAGTGTCACAAAAAATAAAAGAATCAGTACGCAGATCCCCGCTTCTGAAACAGAAAACGGAAACAGGCCGCACACGCGGCCGATGCTCCCCACAGCTGCCGTATATATATATTCGGAATACCATTCAGCGAATCCCTGATTTCCGGCTGAAAAAATCATCAGCGCCGCGCTTATCACAAAAAGAAGAACAGAAGCTGCCAGACGGATCCTGACCGATCCGCCGGATTTTTCTTTTGTATCTTGTTTGCTTTGCCGCACACGATGTTTCTTTTGTATGCTCATCACCCCGTGTCTCTATCGTAAATAAAATTCATTCCCTCATAGCGGACCGACCCGGCCTACTTCAGTCTTTCCAATTTACATTTCAGAAGCGTTTTTCTTCTCCAATCTCCTGTACGCCTGATAGATCCTTGATCCCGTAATGCCCCGGATCACATTCGCGGCGCATCTCTTCAGCGCTGTCACGTCCAGTTCGCCGGCTCTGACTTTCTTCTTAAGCTCCTTTGCGACGCCTCTTCCGCCCGGCATGATCAGATCATTCCCGGCTTCAACAGCGGCGCTGTGGCTTCCCACGTCCTTCCCTGTCGCAAACCAGTCTGTCATCACGACTCCGTCGAATCCCCATTCATTTCTGAGCACTTTGGTCAGCAGATCACAGCTGTTGTTCGCATAGATCCCGTTGACCTTATTATAGCTGGTCATAAGAGCTTTCGCATGCCCTTCCTGCACGGCGATCCGGAATCCTCTCAGGTAGATTTCGCGGAGCGCGCGCTCATTTACATTGGCGTTCGTGTGGTTACGGTTATCTTCCTGATTATTACAGCAGAAGTGTTTGACCGTCACAAAGCATCCTCTTCTGGACTGTACGCCCCTGCTCATGGCAGCCGCCATCTTTCCCGTCAGCAGCGGATCTTCGGAATAATACTCAAAATTACGTCCGCACAGCGGATTCCTGTGGATATTCATGCCCGGCGCCAGCCAGTAGGTAACGCCGTATCTCTCCATCTCTTTTCCCACCGCTTTTCCGACACGCTCTACAAGAGCCGTATTCCACGACTGCGCCAGCGCAAGCCCTGTCGGGAATGACGTCGCGAACTGGTAAACACACGGCTGTTTGTCCGGATTGCCGAGCATGACCTTTTTCACTGCTTCGGGCACATAGTTCATGGCAGAAAGCATCGGTTCCACTCCTTTTAATTTACCGCTCCTTGTCACAGCAGAAGTTTTCTGGAGACGCAAACCCGCGGGTCCGTCTGCCAGACATACGTTTGGAAGCCCTTTGTCCAGAAGTTCTCCCGTTGTATATCCCGCAGAACCGGGGGCGTCGAAGAATTTCGCTCCGCCTCCGCCCGCCCCGGCGCCTGTCACCACATCGCACAGTTCCTCCTCCGACAGAACATTCAGGACCGCATCGGTCACAGGTGAGGAATAAATCTCCGGCTCTTCATACCGGTGGCCGACAGTCGCGATGTCCGCCGTTTTCACCGGGATGCGCTCCAGATCCGTATCCTGTTCATCGGCAGTATCTGACAGCACCGGCGGTTCCATTTCTTCTACCTTGAACACAACAGGGCAGATATTCTCACACTGTTCTGTCACGATATCCTCTTCCAGAACAAGCGCTGCCGCTGCCGAGGTGTCTCTGCCGGAAGTTCCGAGCCTTAAGATATAATCGCCCTTTTCCAGCACATAAGCCGCATCTTCCTCCCGGTAGGAGGCCAGATCAGCCATATCAAATGTAAGGGACACCGTTCCGCACTCCCCCGGCTTTAGCTCTTCTGTCTTGGCAAAAGCGGCCAGCTTCTGGTATTCTTTTGCCATACCGGTCTGCGGACAGCTCACATAGAGCTGAACAACTTCTTTTCCGGAATATGTGCCGCCGGTATTCGTCACTTTCGCTGAAACAGTTACTTTTCCGCCGGCCGACTCGACCTGTCCCTTCTCTACCGAAAAATCTGTATAGGAAAGTCCGTACCCGAAAGGATATCGGGGTTCTACATCATAGCTGTCAAAATAGCGGTAGCCGACATAGATTCCCTCCCTATAATATTCCTGATCAACGTCTCCGTTCAGATAACTGTAATCCATAGCAAACGGGATATCTTCATATTTCTTCGGCCATGTATCCACGGTTTTTGCTGAAGGTACAGCTTTCCCGCAGATCAGATCGGCAAACGCGTTCCCGCCTTTCATCCCCTGCTGCGCATAGTATACTACCGCATTGATTCCCGCGATCTCGTCAAGGAAACTCATGTCAAACACGGACCCCACATTGATCACAACGATCATTTTCTCATAATTCGCGGCGCACATGGCAAGATTGGCTTTCTCATCATTCGACAGCGAGTACTCGTAATTTTTCAGCTTCCTGTCCGCACTCTCGCCCGCCTGACGCGCCACTACATAGATACACGTATCCGTATCAGATGCTTGCACATCTTCGATCGTGACCGGCTGCCCGAACGGATGCTGATATGGCGTTCCCATCATATTTACTATATCAAACTTCAGCATCCTGCGGCGGAATTCCGCCGCGTATTCCTCTTCGCCTTTCCTGTACTCATCTTCATATCTCCCGAGCCAGCTTTTCGTCGTCACGGTAAACCCTGCCGCCTCCATTCCCTCCAGGATCGAGACTGCATGGCGCTCATTTACTTCGCCGGATCCTGTCCCGCCTTTGATCGTCATGCCTGCTCCCGCTCCATAGAGCGCCACCTTGCCCGGCGCTATCGGAAGCGTGCCGTCATTTTCCAGAAGCACGATCCCCTCCAGAGCCGCCTCATAGGATACCTGAGCATTTTCTTTTTCCAGCGGCGTAACTTCATCGGTAAACGCCGCTTTATTCCGAATCTTCATTTTCATAGCCGTTCCTCCCCATACTAATTTAACGTATCATGTGCCTTTTCCGGTACATAGTCCGGTAATGCTTTCTTCATCGCAAACGCTCCTTTGATCTTTTAATGCAGCAAAACACGCCGGTCCATCCCGTCTTCTGATATTTTAACATATATTGCGCAGAATAATAGAGCGAATTTCCTTTAATTCCGAATGCAAATTATGGTAATATATCAGATATAAACCGGCTCCCGCCTCCATAGGCGCGAAACAGGTCTTTATCAGAGAGAAAGGGGAATTATATTATGGGCAGAGGCAGCGGTTCACACGGCGGAGGAGGACACTCCGGCGGCAGGTCTTTCGGCGGTCGTTCAGGCGGCGGATTCGGCGGCAGCCGGGGAACCGGAAGAGGTGCAGGCGGTCCCGGATTCGGAGGTCCGCCTCCGGGCGGTCCGTGGTTTGGAGGTCCCGGCGGCCGGGGACCGGGATGGGGCGGTCCTCGCAGAAGATGGGGCGGTCCCATATTTCCGGGAGGCGGCTTCGGCTGGGGAGGTCCGGGAAGGAGAGGCGGATGCGGATGCTTCTCTGTCATTGTCGTGTTGATCATCCTTTTGATTGCTTTCAGTTATATCAGGCCGGCCTTCTACTCCTATCAGGGCGATACCGAAGTGACTGTATCACGCACTGAGCGGACGGCCGTTACCGGAACGGATACTTACAGCGACTGGTATCTGGATGAAATGGGATTTATCGATCACGATACGGATCTGACGGACGGACTGAAACATTTTTATTCGCAGACCGGCATCCAGCCCTATGTCGTGCTGCTTGACTATAATGATTCCATCTGGGTCAACGGACAATGGAACGAGGACGCCGCGGAACAGTATCTGGCACAGATATATGAGGATACATTTTCCGATAACGGACATCTGATCTTTGCTTATTTCGCATGTGAGAATGACTCGGAAGATATGGACGGAATGTTTTTCTTCTATTACGGCTCCGCCGCATATTCCATCATGGACGACGAGGCCGAGACAATATTCTGGAGTTACTTTGACATGAATTACAACAATCTTGATCTGAGCATCGCAGAGTTTATAGGCAGGACATTCGAAGAGACAGCAGATAATATCATGCATGTCGGGGCTTCAGGGAACAGTACGCTTATAAAGGCCGCGGTTATCTTTGCCGTGATCTGCGCCGGAGTCATTATTGCAGGGATTGTTGTGGCAAAACGGGCGACCAAAAGGGATACCGCGGATCATCTGTAAATGGTGACTGCTGTATATCATTCAATTTTATTTATCGGAATCGAAGATAATGATTCATCCGGTACATTTCTTTGTACCGGATGAATGCTCTTCGCTGCCATGATTCTCATCCATGCTGATGAAGGTACTTTTCTCTCGTAGCCATCCCTCCCCGGATGTGCCGCTCGGATTTGTTAGTGTCAAGTACCTTGCGGGCTTCGCCGGCAAGGGATGGATTGATCTGAATGAGACGTTCGGTGACATCTGGTGGTGTCAAGGTGGGAACAAAAATAATCAAAATCCCTTGTCTGTTACGCGCTTCTTCAAAATATTGGTATCCG
>CAZJRY010000042.1:0-17005 GCA_964548625.1 uncultured Mediterraneibacter sp. | reverse complement strand
GATACGGCATATTCTGCTGTACGTATCTGAGGAATTTATGAGCCGGACGGTCGGGATCATCGTTGCTGCACCGGTAAAGGTCCAGATAGAGATACCCGTAATTTCCTATCGGAGCAAGCCCGTCAAAATCACTCCTGAACTCCGCGCAGGAACGGATATCCCCCACGCCGGAAATTTCCGACGCCTCCTGAGGTTTTACTCTCGCGCCCGTCCAGCGCTCCGCCATCGGATCCGGCGGAAGGAGATAAATCCTTTCGCTTACGGCGCCCTCCGCATCTTTCACGGCAAATAGGACGGCATTCTTACACTCAAGCCCGGTCAGATAAACAAAGTTCCTCTCCGCAAAAAAAGGATAATATTCATCGTTTGTCTTCCGAAGTTCTTCACCGGAAAAAACTGCCAGCATTGATCCCTCCGGGAGCCGTTCATACAGTTTTATCCTGTTTCCTTTGTAAAAATCGTTTTTCATTGCTTTTAATCCCTCTCTTATGTCAGATTACTGTTCTTCCAGCAGATGGCAGGCAGCTTTATGCCCCGGTCCGATCTCCCGGAGCACGGGCATCTCACTGCGGCAGCGGTCTGTCGCGTAGCGGCACCGCTCGGCAAAACGGCAGCATTCTTTCGGGTTGATGGGGCTTGGTATTTCGCCCTTGATTGAAATACGCTCATTGCTCTTCGCTTTCTTCGGATCCGCTATAGGTATCGAGGAGAGAAGTGCCTGCGTATACGGATGGAGCGGGTTAGAATACAGTTCTTCCGTCTCCGCGGTCTCCACGATCGTTCCAAGATACATGACCACTACCCGATCTGAAATATATTTTACCACGCTCAGGTCGTGAGCGATAAATAAATATGTCAGTCCACGGGTCAGCTGAAGTTCTTTGAGCATATTGATCACCTGCGCCTGGATCGATACGTCAAGCGCGGAGATCGGCTCGTCGCATATAATAAATTCCGGGTCTACCGAAAGCGCCCTCGCAATGCCGATCCGCTGTCTCTGTCCTCCGGAAAATTCATGAGAAAATCTGGACATATGATCTTTGTTCAGCCCTACCGTCTCCAGAAGTTCCTGCACTTTTCTTTCGATCTCATCTTTCGACGCCCCCTGCTGTTTCAGTCCTTCCCCGACGATCTCACGCACGGTCATACGGGAATTCAGCGAAGCGTACGGATTCTGGAAGATCATCTGAACCCGTCCGCAAAATTCTTTCTTCTCCTCTTTCGTCAGCTTCGCGATATCCTTCCCGGCGTAGAGCACCTGCCCGGAAGTAGGTTCGTACAGGCGAATCATACATCTGCCCGTCGTGGACTTGCCGCAGCCTGATTCACCCACAAGGCTCACTGTCTCGCCTTTATATATATCAAAACTGACATGATCCACTGCCTTGAGCGTTCCGGTCCGGCTCACCTGAAAATATTTGCAGAGATCCTTTACCTGCACGAGAGGCTGCGTGTTTTCATTCTTCTTCATCTTTGTACCTCACCTTTCTTAACCGGTTTCCTCATATCGGTATCCGGAGCAAACTCATGCTGCAGCCAGCAACAGGTTGTATGCTCGTCAGACAGGCTGTATTGTTCCGGTGGCAGTTCATTGCATACATCCATGCAGTAATCACATCTTGCGGCAAAAGGACATCCGACCGGCGGTGAAAACAGATCCGGAGGCGTTCCCTCGATGGGCTGAAGCTTCTCGCCCTTCTTCATATCAAGCCGGGCGATCGACTGCATCAGACCTTTCGTATATGGATGCGCTGTATCATAAAAAAGCTCGTCCACCGTTCCCCTTTCTACGATCTTTCCTCCATACATAACGATCACCCGGTCGCAGAGCCGGGCGATCACGCCCAGATCGTGCGTGATCATAATTATAGACGTCCCCAGCTGCTCTCTGAGTTCCAGCAGGAGATCCAGGATCTGCGCTTCTATTGTAACATCCAGAGATGTAGTCGGCTCGTCACAGATGATAAGACTGGGCTGCCCCACCAACGCGATAGCGATCATCACTCTCTGCTTCATCCCCCCCGACAGTTCATGCGGATACTGTTTATACCGTTTCTCCACATCTGAAATCCCTACAAGCCGCATGATGTTCAGCGCTTTTTCTTTCACTTCTTTTCTGGACACATCCTTCCGTCCGAGAAATACTTCTTCGATCTGCGCGCCTATCCGCATGGTAGGATTCAGGGAGGTCATCGGATCCTGAAATACAAAACCGATCTCCCCTCCGCGGATCTTCCGGATCTCTTTTTTTGACATCTTCAGTACGTCTCTGCCTTGAAAGAGAATCTCACCGCCTTCAAAAAATCCGGGCGGTTCGGGATTGAGCCGGAGGATGCACTGAGCGGTAACACTTTTCCCGCATCCCGATTCTCCCACGATCCCGAGGATCTCCCCGCGGCGCACTTCAAAACTTACGTCCCGAACCGCTTTCACGATGCCGCCGTATGTCCGGAAGGAATATACTACATTATTTAATTCAAGAATATTTTCTTTCTCTGCCATGATCGGTCTCCTCCTATTCTGTTCCCCGAAGTTTCGGATCGACTGCGTCTCTCAGCCCGTCGCCCAGAAGATTAAGCGCAAGCATTGTGGTACAGATGATCAGCGCCGGGAAGAGTATCTCGTGAGGATAGATCCGAAGATACTGGATTCCCTCTTTCGCAAGGACTCCCCAACTGCAGTTCGGCGGGGAAATCCCAAGACCGATGTAGCTTAAAAATGCCTCCTGAAAGATCGCGCCCGGGATTGCCATACAAAGGTTTGTCACCAGCATTCCCATAATATTCGGAATGATATGACGCATAATTATCTTGAAATCCGGAACGCCGAGAACCTTTGCCGCAAGGACAAAGTCCTGTTCTTTCAGACGGTATACCTCGCCCCTGACAAAACGGCAGGTGCCGATCCACCCTACGATACACATGGCAACGATCAGAGGTCCGACTCCTTTTCCCAGGACCAGCATGACAAGGATCGTGACGATCAGGCTTGGGATCCCGTACAGGATATCAACGATCCGCATGACGATCATATCCAGCTTTCCGCCATAGTATCCGCACAGCCCTCCGATCACTGCCCCCACACACATATTGACCAGTGCGGAGATCAGGCCGATAGACAGAGAGACTCTTGCACCCATCCATATACGGACCCACTGGTCGCGCCCGGTCGCATCGCATCCGAGCCAGTGTTCCAGAGACGGCAGCGCGTGTACCGCGTCCACATCCATATCGGAATACCCGTATTGGCTGAACATAGGGGCGAAGACCGCAAGCAGGGCATACAACGCAATGATGCAGAGTCCGACAAACGCCGCCCGGTTCTTGCGGAGCCTTCTCCACGCGTCCGACCAGAAAGACAGCGACGGCCTGCTGATGCTTTCCATCTTTTCTACATTTTTTCCTTTGATCGCAAACATCTCTTTTTTCATTTCTGCCACATCTCTCACCTACCTTTTTCCAATACGCACACGGGGATCCACGACCCCGTAGAGAACATCTACGGCCAGATTGCAGATTACAAGGAAAAGCCCGTAAAAAACGGTCATTCCCAGGATCATGGAGTAATCATTGTCATTGATACTCATCACGTAGTATCTTCCCATTCCGGGAATCGCGAATATGGACTCGATCACAAAAGTACCGGTCAGTACAGAGGCAACCGTAGGGCCGAGCATCGTCATGACCGGCATGATCGCATTCCGGATCTGATGCTTACAGGTGATCCTCATCTCCGACAGTCCCTTGGAGCGCGCGGTCTTGATATAATCCTGACCTGTAACTTCCAGCATACTGGCGCGCATGATACGCGACACGGAAGCCAGCGTATAGAATGCCAGTGCCGTGGCCGGCAGAATGGTATATTCGATCCCGAGATATTTTGCCACAGGGAAAAGCCCCCACTTGATCCCGAAAAAATATTGAAGACAGGCCCCCATAATGAAATCGGGGACACTTGTACCGATGATCGCCACAATAACACAGAAAAAGTCCAGTTTTCTCCCACGATTCCTCGCAGCTATGATTCCGAGCACAAGACCTATGGAGACCGCAAGGCACAGGGCCCTGAGGCCGAGATCGGCGGAATATGGAAAGGTCTGTCCGATAATATCGTTCACTGTCTGATTGGTATACTTCATGGAATACCCGAAATTCCCCTGCAGAAGATTCCCCATATAGGTGAGATACTGCAGGATCAGCGGTTTGTCAAGACCGTAGTAGGCTCTCATATTTTCCGCCACTTCATCCGTCAGCTTCGCACTGGTAAAAGGATCTCCGGGCATCAGACGGACAAGAAAAAAAACGATCGTGACCAGAGCCAGAAGCGTCAGCAAGGCTGCCACCACTCGTTTTGCTATATACTTTAACATTTGTCTTCCTCCTGTACAGATAGAAAAAAATGATCCGGGCAGGAAAACTTGCTTTCCTGCCGAACCATCCCCCTCTCCGCAGATTTCCCCGCAAAATACCGGAGCGGCGGAACCTGCGGGGAATAATCTTTCTTCAGTTATGCTTCCATGCCTGAATAAATGTTACTCTGTAACGTCTGCATATACCCAGTCAATATTGATACTGCAGTAGTAGAAGCTGATGCCGGTCGTATCATCGTCCAGCAGATAGTAAACATTTCTTGCCTGGAGCGGAACAAAAGCGCCGTCCGCAAGGATAAGCTGTTCCGCTTCGTTGAGCATATCCATTCGTGTATCTGTATCCGTCTCTGTCAGGGAAGCTTCCAGAAGAGCATCCACTTCTTCATTTTCATACTGGCTGTAATTATATGAACTATAGCTCAGGAACAGTTCCAGATAACTGTACGGGTCGTCGTAGTCAGCGCCCCATCCGCCGTAGCCGATCTCGAAATCATGATTCGGGAACACTTCACCGTAGATTTCCGAATATGTCACCTGACGGATATTGACCGTAATGCCGAGCACGCTCTGCCATCTCTCCTGAAGGACTTCCGCGATCCTCTTGTTGCCTTCCGAATCTGTTGTAACAAACTCGATCTCGATCTCAGAAGCGTCGGAAATACCCAGTTCATCCATCGCCGCATTCAGGTACTCAAGCGCCGTATCTGTATCTCCTTCAATCGGATAGGAGTAAGAATCCAGATCATACTCTTCTCCGTAAGTGCTGTCCTTTGCCTGAAGCCCCGGGAACACGAGCCCGTTAAACCCGGTGTAAGTACCGCTGTTTGCCAGCTCATTGTACTCTGTACGGTTCAGCGCATAGTTCAGAGCAAGACGGAAATTCTCGTTACCCATTACCGGATTGTCGCTTTCTGCATTGATATAACAGAAATCAACATTACCGTTCATGAACTCTTCCGCCTCATCCTCATACTGCTCCACATAGGCGGTCGGAACCTGGACGTAATCCAGCTCTCCCTGCTCATACATGGCAAGCTGCGTATCCGTATTCTCCACATAGCTCAGTTCGCATCTGTCAAGACTGATGGAGTCTGCGTCCCAGTAGTACTCATTCTTTTCAAAAACCCATACATTGTCCTCAGATGAAGTCAGCACAAACGGTCCGGAATAGACGTTCTTATCGGCGGAGCCTGCAAAGTCAGTACCGTATTCTTCCACGATATCCTCGCGGAGCGGCGCAAACTGCCCCGAACTTCCGATCAAACTCAGGAAATAGGCTGTCGGACTCTCCAGAGTTACTTCCAGCGTCGTATCGTCAAGCGCGACAACGCCCAGTTCGTCCACATCCATCTCGCCGGCCTCAACTTCCGAGCCGTTCTTCAGAATAGTTCCGATAAACGAATAGGGACTCGCAGTCTCGGGATCGAGCAGTCTCTTCCAACTGTACTCGAAGTCATACGCCGTGATCTGCTCACCGTCGCTCCAGTATGCCTCTCTCAGATAAAATGTATATGTCAGCCCGTCGTCCGAGACATCCCAGCTTTCCGCGATCCCCGGTTCCACATCACCGGCTGTATTCCTTGTCAGCCCCTCCGTGATCGCGTGCTGGATCTCATTATCGCCAATACTCTGCCCTTTCGTCGGATCCAGTGTGGTGGGCTGTGTACTTGTCGCATACCGGAATACCTTTTCGCTGTCATCCGAACTTTCGGTCCCCGATCCCGGCGTTGAACAGCCTGCGAGCAGCCCGACTGTCAGCGCCGCTGTCATAACCACAGCTAACAATCTTTGTTTCATAATAGTGTCCTCCTTTTGTTTCACATTTACATTTACAATCCCATCCATTCATGTATGGTCATCCGTCGGAACTGTAATCTTCTTCGCATATCACATATACGTGATATGCCTGAGCATCAATGTCACAGAGCGGAATCCAGCTCCTGCCGCCGCACCGGAAACGAAGTTCATCCTCTCCGGCGCTTTCATCCCATTTCATCTCGTCCGGCAGACTGTTCTCGTCAAATGGGACACAGATAAAATCCGTCTCTTCAGACAATGCTGCCAATACATAAGAGCCGTACTGTACAGCCGCGCGCTCCGGCATATCAGGCGCCCTTATGATCTGATATCCGGGTTTCCACCGCACTGTAACCTGTATTCCGCCGGAGAAATCACCTTCAAGGAACATGTAACCGCTCTTGTCTTCCCCGATGACCGGAGAACCGCCGTGTATTTCTTCCACGCGATACCCCTGTGCCCATCCCGGTTTGCGGAGATATACTCTGCGGAGCTTCTCACCGCCAAGGGAGATTCGGTACCGCTGTTCTCTTCTGGAAAGTCTCTCGATCCGCGCCGTTGTTTTCCCGGCGTCCGAGGAAAGTTCTGACGGGATATACAGATTGAGATACAGCTCATTCCCATCCTGAAGATAAATTCCTTCCCGATAACGGAAGTGGCTCTCCATCCCGGTTCCGTGACAGCAACTGTTTTCCCGTAAGAATTCCCTCTTCATCCCCGGTCCCAGCGGAAGAAAATAAACGCTCTCTCCGGTCGCTCCTCTCTCCGGTGTTGCCATGATATGGTTCAGAAGCGTCCTCTCATAGTAATCCATATATTCTTTCCTGCGGTCAAGACGGTACAGTTCTCTGGTAAGCTTGAGCATATTGTAAGACGCGCATGTCTCCTGTGTCTTTCCGGTCAGATATGACCCGATCTCCCGAAAGCCGCGGAACACCTCGTTCTCTCCCACGCCGCCCGTGGCATAGCTGCGGTTCTGCGTCACTGTCCGCCAGAATGTCTCTGCCATATCCAGATATCTTTCTTCGCCAGTGACCTTATAGATTTCCACTGCTCCAAGCATCTGCGGAATGTGCTGGTTCGCATGAAGTCCGCTCAGACGGTCCAGTCCTCTGGACAGCGGAACCATCAGCCGGTCATTATCAAAGAGCCTTGCGCAGCGGATATACTCCTCTTTCCCGGTAATCCCGGCAAGCTGCGCCATAACCGCATTCATGCCGCCGTATTCCCCTGCTATATACAGGCTCCACATTTTCTCGAGCCGGCTGCGGGAAAGTCTCCCAAGTTTCCTCCACGCCCACATTCCCATTTTTTCCGCAATCCCGAGCGCTTCTTCTGATCCGGTATATTTCCAGCAGTCCAGAAGCCCCGCCATGATCTTGTGGAATGTATAATACGGCGCCCATATCTGCGGATAAGGTGTATATACTTCCAGCAGATCAAACTGTTCCACCGGATATCCGCTCAAATATCCCTCCATGTCCGTCTGCGCGAAAACGTTCTGGCACTTTCCCAGTTCCCGCACCATGTACTCCGACTTCTTCCGGATCTTCTTGTCTCCTGTAGAATGGAAACAAAGGGCAAGAGCAGAAAGATAATGTCCCGTCGTATGTCCCCTCAGTTTTCCATCGTCAGACTCCCATCCTCCCGGATCTCCGGAACCGAGCGTATCAAGTCCGGTCGTCCTGCGAAAATGGTACAGCATCCGGTCGTCATCCATATCAAGAAGATAATGGCGCATCTGTTCCTGAGCTGTGTAAAATTCATTTCCCGGAAGTATCCTGACATCCGCATCCGTATATTCTCTGACTATTCCGGCATCTCCTGCCATCTCAAACATAAGTATTCCATCCTGATCAACATAATATCCGGTTATATACAACAAGGGCGTCACAGAATCGTCCTCTCTGCAACACCCTCGTTACACAACGGATATTATACTCCCAACCGGAATATTTGTCAATTGTTTTTATTTATTTCGGCTATTAATTTCAGACACCCCGCACAATTACGACCATTCTGCGGACTTGCCGGGAGAATCTTCGGAATCACCTGCCCCTGCGCTGTAAAATGGTACGAAAAGCATCACGAATACGGATCTTTTTTAAAGAAACGTCATCAGCTAAACTCATATCTTTTCAATTCACAGTTCTTAATCCCGAACCGGGCGAATTCTTCATTCGTCATATCAGTGAAATAAGACCGGACCGCCCTTGCGACTCCATTGTGGGCGACCATGAGGTACACCTTTCCATCCGCTTCCTGTCTGATGTCATCCAGCAGATTATAGATTCTCTGACAGAAGCGGATCATGGACTCGCCGCCCTCATAACTGTTGACAAAACAAGTCTTGGCGCGTTGAAATTCTTCTCCGTCGCGCGGTGTGGACTCATATTTCCCGAAGTTCTGCTCCTTGAGTCTCGGCTCGACCCGCATGGGGACTCCCGTTATTTCCGAGATGTGCTTCGCAGTGTCCGCCGCGCGCATCAGCGGAGAACAGATGATCTCATCTATATGAAGGTTCTCCTGCAGTATTCTCCCAGCAAGCTCTTCCGCCTGACGATGTCCCTTTTCTGTCAGTTCAATATCTGTAGCCCCGCATATCTTATTCTCTACATTCCATACAGTCTGTCCGTGACGGGTGAAATAGAAATATCCCATGTTGTCTCCTCCTGTTTCCAAAAACATTTTCTCTTTATTCTAACACGAGACCCATATTGAGAAAATACAACACCGCAAAAATTCTGGATATAGAAACTGGAAGTTATTATTTTGGAATTACAAATCATTCGAGTCAAAATGCAATACTTATTGATGGAGAAATATCAACAGAATAAAATCATTTTCAGAGCAGACATTGCTGACGGCAAGATCAAAAAGACAGAATACATCTGTCAGGGAAAGCATGCGATCTCGCAGGAGATTACCTGCTCTGAAAAAGCCATGATCTCATGATCCGTCACAAAGGATTCCGACTGCACCTTGTAGCGGTACACAAACCTCAGAATTCTTTCTTCGACATAATATGTCGGCTGCATATATATGAGATCAAAAGAGCTGCAGCCGCAATAACTGCAGAGAGTGCCGCAATCCCGTTATCTCCCAGAGCAGCAAAGAATTTTCCCACGCTTTCCGTAATCTGATCCGGAACATATTCTATGAGTTTTGAAGCGCCGAATGCAACTGCAAGGATCACACCCATTGCAATAATGTTAGCATACCTTGCCTTCTCGCCGTCAAATTTAAACCGTATCGGCATTATAACACTCATAAATACGGCTGCTATACAAACAGACATAAGACTGCTTATGATCCACTCTGCCGCCGGCATCCCGTTCTTCTGTGTTATAAGCATCACAGCGTCGATCACCATGCCTATAGCCCATGCGGCTAATATAACCAGAATTCCAAAAATGTATTTTTCATTTACATATTTCTTTCTTGTGATCGGAAGTGTCATAAGGAAAAGCCGGCAGTTATCATATTCGTCATAACTTATCGCAGCGGCTGTAAAAACGGACAGAAAGATTGTAATATACGTTACCACGAAAGACGGCGAAATGCCAATTACTATAAATACTGCAACGATCACAAGCACTCCCAGCAGTACAGCCCCCTGACTCCGCATCAGTCTTATATCTTTGATCAGCAATCCTTTCATAATCTTTCCCCTCCTGTCATCATCGTGATCGCTTCGTCCAGTGATCCGTTCTCAACTACAATCTCAGGATAATTTTCTCTATAATACCCTTTCTGGTCTGTCAGACATTCACAGCCGTAAGGCGTTCTGCGGACCGACAGGATGTGTGCTTTGTCCAGCCTTGAATACTGTCTGTCGTCTGCTTTGATGAGACCATATTCATTTAACAGGTTATCCATATCCTCATGCAGGACGATCTTTCCTTCATGAATAATGTAAATATCATCACACAACCCTTCAAGATCCGATGAAATGTGTGAACTTATGAGGATACCCCTGCTCTCATCCTCTTCCATATATTCACGGAACAGGTCCGAAATGCTTTCCCTCGCCGTTACATCCAATCCCGCTGTCGGTTCATCGAGCAGGAGAAAATCAGCGTTATGAGTAAATGCCACAAAGACTTTCAGTTTTGCTTTCATTCCTGTTGAAAATTCTTTGATATATTTGTCCTGAGGTATACTGAATCTGCGGCACAGGCTCAGAAAGCTTTCCCGGTCAAATCCCGGATACATTGCCGCCATCACAGGCACGATATCCTTTACTTTCAGATTTCCAGCATCATCTATTCCTCCATTATCAACTCAAACAGCTCCCGGATCTCTTCATCCGTAAGTCCGCACCTGCGGCCTTTCTGAACAGCGTTGTCAAGATCCGTCTCCACTTCCCTTCGCTGTTCTTCTCTCATCCTCTCTGTGTTCGCCGCGGCAACATAAGTGCCTTTGCCGTGAACCGTGACCGTGTATCCTTCCTCTTCAAGATTATCGTACGCTTTCTTGACCGTCAGGGCACTGATCTTCAGTTCTTTTGCAAGAGTCCGGACAGAGGGGAGTACATCATTTTCTTTCAGACCGCCGGCAGTGATCTGCGCTTTGATCTGATCCATGATCTGTTCATATATAGGTACCATTGATGAATTGTTGATTATAATCTTCATTTGCGTCCTCCTCTTAACAAACAGTATATAACTGTATAGAACTGTTGTCAACTGTTATATACTGTTTATTCGCAAAGATCAAAAACCCTCGCGGCAAAATCCAAATGGACACGCAGACATGTCCGCATCCCTTGCCCGCGGGAATAAAACGGGCAGCGTATGCGTCCGGATTCCCGGCTTCAATACGCTGCCTTCTTCGTTTTCTGTATATAAACTGTTGGACGCCCCCGACTATGATGCCTGCAGATTGTTCCGTGCTGCAGAATCAAAGCGCAACTTTGTCATGCAGTGACATATATGTTACTGTTCCTGCCGCCAGTATATTCCCTCTCTCGTCCTTTACATCCACTCTGTAGACAAGGAGCTGTCTGCCTTTCTTGATCTCTTCCGCCTCACACACGAGCCTGTTCACACCGATACCCGGTCGCAGGTAGCGGATATCCGCATCCACTGTGGTCACATTTTCCCCGTGGGATACCGCAGCCGATCCTCCCGTGATGTCGATCATGGTGAATAATACTCCTCCGTGGACAGAATCGACCGGGTTCATCAGCTCCGGCCGGATCTCAAGCTCAGTCCTTGCATAGCCTTTCCGGATTTCCACGATCTTTACGCCCACCAGATTGCCGAATGCATTCTTCTGATTTCTTCTCTCCATCAACGCTTTGTAATCCATTTCCTTATCCTTCCGCTTTCTCATCAAGAAATTTTTTCATTGTTTCAGTAAATTCTTTCATTTCTTTGTTCATCATCACAGGCAGCCCTGTCCTGCTGTTAATGAAACAATGGCGTGTTGTCCCGTATGCGCTTAAGACTCCGCCTTCTGATATATTATAGATATCATATCTGAGCGTAAATTTCAGCTTTCCGAATTCTTGGATACTCACAACAATCTTCACCTCATCACCGAATTTGACGCTTTTCCTATACTCGCATTCTGTGTGGAGAACCGGGCTCATATATCCCATCTCCTCAAATCTCCGATACGGATACCCGAGCTGCTCCAGCGCGTCGATACGCGCCTCTTCCATCCAGCGGATGTAATTGGCATGATGGATGATCCCCATCTGATCGGTCTCGTAATATCTTGCTTTTATAATATATGGTTCCATATTGTCTCCCTTCCGGCGAAAACGTCGCGGACCCGGTATCCGGATCCGGTACATTTCGCAATTGTCCGATTTCATATTTATCTGTTATATTTCACGCACTGCGTCACCGATATTTTTCACACCAACCAGTTTGATCCCTTTGATCCCTTTTACCATCTTAAGAGAAACATCCGGCAGGATGCATGTCTCAAACCCCAGTTTTTTCGCCTCTGCCACACGCTGTTCCGGCATATTGACCGCACGCACCTCACCGCTCAGTCCCACTTCGCCGAACACGATCGTCTTCTCGTCAATGGGGCGGTTGCGGAAGCTTGATACGATCGCCATCACGATGCCGAGATCGACAGCCGGCTCATTCATGCGGATCCCGCCCGCAATATTGACGTATGCATCGGAATTTCCCAAAGCCATACCAAGACGTTTCTCCAGGACTGCCATGAGCAGATTGACACGGTTGTAATCCGTTCCCGCGGCTGTTCTCCTTGGCATCCCGAAATTGCTCTGGCAGACAAGCGCCTGAATCTCGATCAGGATCGGGCGGGTCCCCTCCATGGAGCACGCCACCACGGATCCGGATGCATTCTCCGGCCGTCCGCTCAGCATATATTCCGACGGATTCTCCACCTCCGCAAGACCTGACTGCCCCATCTCAAAGACGCCGATCTCATTGGTGGAACCGAAACGGTTCTTCACCGCCCGCAGGATCCGGTAAGATGCATGACGGTCCCCCTCGAAGTATAAAACAGTGTCCACCATATGTTCCAGAACTCTCGGGCCGGCGACAGTTCCCTCTTTCGTCACATGCCCCACTATGAAAATGGGGATATGCAGCCCTTTTGCAAGCTGCAGAAAGATATTGGTGGACTCTCTGACCTGCGAGACGCTCCCCGGCGCTGAGGCAACCTCCTCACTGTACATAGTCTGTATGGAATCAATTACCACAAGCTTTGGGCGCTCTTTCTCTATCACGCCGCGGATAATTTCCAGATTTGTCTCACACAGAAGATACAGATCAGAGGAAAATTTCCCCATCCGGTTTGCCCGGAGTTTGATCTGTGCCCGGGACTCCTCTCCGGAGATATACAGCACCTTCTTATCCTCAGCGAGCATACGGCATACCTGAAGCAGCAGCGTAGACTTGCCGATTCCGGGGTCGCCGCCCACCAGCACCAGCGATCCGGGCACGATCCCGCCGCCCAGAACGCGGTCCAGCTCGTGAATCCCTGTCCTGCATCTTGCATCGTCATCCGCAGTTACATCTGTGAGCGGTACGACTTCCGCATCCCTTACGGATTTCCGGACAGAACGCGATGCCGCGCTGCTTCCTTTTGTGATCCCGCTGTCTGTCTTTTCTTCTGCAAATGTATTCCACTCCCCGCACGCCGGACACTGACCGAGCCATTTTGACTCTTCATGTCCGCAGTTCTGGCAGAAAAATATCGTCTTTTTGCCTTTCGCCATTTCATATATCCTTTTCCGTCTTTTTATCACTATGACATGCTCTGTTTACGTTTGCGGCAGGAACAGCCGTACCGCCCATCCGTGCATAACTCAAAACAGGGCGGACACAACATCCACCCTGCCATATACAGATGACGTCCTGATCCCCGTCTGCGTCGGCATTTCCTTATCTGACCGGCACATGTCCCGGAACATCAGCACCCCACCACTTTCACCGGAACATTCTGATCCGCGGAAAGCTCCACACTGACACTGAGCTTTCCGCTCAGGTTTGTGTTCATCTTTCCTGCCGATATTCCGCCGATAAATACCTCATACTCGCTCTCCGGTTCCAGTTCCAATGTGAACTGAACATCTCCCTGAGCGGATACCGTAAACGCGATCTCGTTTTCTGTCTCTTTAAAATTCTCAACAGCGCTTCCCGGCACTGATTCGTATACGAACATTCCGTTCTTCTCCAGCTTTGTAATCTCCGAGAATGTCTTTACCTTATAAATATCACCCCTGAATTCGTAATTGTCCTTCTTTGTCTTTGCAGTAAGAGTATAATCTCCAAAACTGAGTGTTCCGTCGTTTTCTGCGCGCAACAATTCTTTTACCGCTGCCATCTCGTAATTCCTCCTAAGTATCTCATTGTAAGTATTTATTGCACGATGCCTCAGCATCATTGATATCGATATTATAATATAAAGCGGTATTTTTTTCTACCGGAAGTTCTGTGAAAATTTATCCTGTAATAAAACGGATTCCCTTCTTTGACGCTCCGGCTTCTACATGGTCTCCCGCTTTCACCTCGCCGTTCAGTATGGCATCAGCCAGCCTGTCTTCGAGTTCGGTCTGGAGCGCGCGTCTCAGCGGTCTTGCGCCGTATTTCGCATCGGTTCCCTTCTCCACGATCAGATTCTTCGCAGACTCGCGCAGTGTGAGATGTATATCAAGCTGATCTGACAGACGTTTTGTAAAATCGCGGCACAACAGGGTCACGATCTTCTTCATATGCGTCTTATCCAGAGCGTGGAATACGATCGTCTCGTCGATACGGTTTAAGAATTCCGGACGGAAGATCATTTTCACCTCATCCATCACGTTCTGTTTCATCCGTTTATAATCGCCGGCAGGATCTTCTTTTGTGGCAAATCCCAGTTTTTTCGGCTCCACGATCGCTTTCGCTCCGGCATTGGAGGTCATGATGATAACTGTATTGGAGAAATCGACTTTTCTCCCCTGTGAATCGGTAATGCGTCCGTCGTCCAGCACCTGAAGTAAAATATTGAACACATCGGGATGCGCTTTCTCTATCTCATCAAACAAGACAACCGAATAAGGATGTGTCCTGACCTGATCGCTGAGCTGTCCGCCCTCCTCATGTCCGACATATCCCGGAGGTGAACCTATCATTTTCGCAACAGAATGCTTTTCCATATATTCCGACATATCTACGCGGATCATCGACTCTTCATTTCCGAACAGCGCTTCCGCCAACGCTTTCGACAATTCTGTCTTTCCTACGCCTGTAGGCCCGAGGAAGAGAAATGAGCCGATCGGGCGGTGGGGATCCTTTAATCCCACACGGCCTCTCTTGACAGCGCGCGCCACGGCACCGACAGCCTCATCCTGGCCGACGACTCTTTTATGGAGGACGCTTTCCAGTTTCTTCAGGCGGTCTGCATCGCTCTCCGCGAGTTTCTGCACAGGCACTTTTGTCCACGCGGAAACTACCTCCGCAATATCTTCCTCTGTCACGGAAGGCTGTTTTGACGAAACCTTTTTCCGGAAACGTTTCTTTACCTCTTCCAGCTTCTTCTCAAGCTGTTCCTGCTCTTTCTGCACGAGAGAAGCCTCTGCGAAATCCCCCTGCCGGATACTCTCCTCTTTCCGACGCGTGAGATTTTTCAGTAAATCTTCCATGGTGATCAGGTTGTCAGGTACTTTATACCCTTTGAGGCTTACCTTTGAGCATGCTTCATCCAGCACGTCAATAGCCTTATCCGGAAGATTCCGGTCCGTGATATACCTCTCAGACATCTGAACCGCCGCTTCTATTGCCTTGTCCTCGATCACGACTTTATGGTGGGATTCATATTTTTCTTTTAATCCTCCGAGGATCGCCAGACACTGTTCCTTTGTCGGCTCCTCCACAGATACCGGCTGAAAACGGCGTTCCAGCGCCGCATCTTTCTCAATATACCTGCGGTACTCCGCGATCGTCGTGGCGCCGATAAGCTGCAGTTCGCCTCTGGCGAGAGACGGTTTGAGGATGCTGGACGCATCGATCGCACCCTCCGCGCCCCCCGCGCCGATCATCGTATGGATCTCATCGAGGAACAAGATTACATTTCCACTCGATTCGACCTCTGCGATCAGTCCTTTCATACGTTCTTCGAATTCTCCCCGGTACTTGGAGCCTGCGATCAGTCCGGGCAGGTCAAGGGTATATATCCGCTTGTCTTTCATCTTCTCCGGGACAACACCTGACGCGATCCGCTGTGCCAGTCCCTCGATGATCGCCGTTTTTCCGACACCGGGTTCACCCACCAGACACGGATTATTCTTCGTCCTCCGGCTCAGCACCTGCATAAGACGGTGCATTTCCTCGTCTCTGCCGACTACAGGATCAAGCTGTCCCTCCTCTGCTCTCGCCGTCATATCCGTACAAAACTGATCTGTCATGGAGCGTGACCTTTTTCCGTCCTCCTGCAGTTCATCCTGATACTCTTTCGGATTCATCCCTACTGCGGTCATAATATCCTGAAATATCTTCTGAAGATTGATATTAAGCGTGATCAGTATCCGGGCGGCCACACAGTCCACATCCCGGATCATCGACAGCAGCAGATGCTCTGTCCCCACATCTGTCATATGCAGTCTCCGGGCTTCCTTTCCGCTGTTATCGAGAATGTCTTTATAGCGCGGGCTTTCCGCCGGTCTGCTATTCACCGGCGTATCTGTCTGCGGTACGATCAGTTCGTCCATAAGCTGACAGACCTTCTCCTCCTCAACGCCGTTTTGCGCAAGGATCTGGCCCGCTACTCCGGAATACTCCTGCCTGAGTCCCAGCAGTAAATGCTCTGTCCCGATATAGGGGTGCTGCATCTCCCTTGCCTTTTTCGCCGCATATTTAATGGCGTTCTCCGCCTGTTTTGTATATGATATATGCATAAATTCCTCCTGCCTGCATTTCTTTGTCCCTTATGATGCGGAGCCCCGGCTCACTCATATTCATCAAATATCTCATCCACCAGATCATGTACTTCCTGACGGGAGATATTTTTGCAGCGGCCGCGCGCGAGCACGATCTTGAGTTCGCGCCTCATCTCTTCCAGTTGCTCCATCTTGTCTATATCAAGGGCTATCACAGCCCCCCTTCTCTTGTCCAGACTGATATAGCCTTCCCTCTTCAGTACACTGTATGCCTTGTTTACCGTATGCATGTTTACACCGACCGTATCCGCGAGCTGGCGTACTGACGGAAGAGAATCCCCTTCATGAATCACAGATGTCGCGATCCCCATAATGATCTGGTTGCAGAGCTGGATATAGATTGCCTCGTCACTGTCAAAATCAACTTCTATGATCATAGTAAGCTCCTTTCTCCGGTGTGTTATAGACATGATAGCACAGCAGGTTCC
>CAZJRY010000041.1:0-17009 GCA_964548625.1 uncultured Mediterraneibacter sp. | reverse complement strand
TTGAGCGGCTGGGCATTCCTTCGTACAACTGGTGGAATGAGGCCCTGCACGGCGTTGCGCGTGCCGGTATAGCGACGATCTTCCCGCAGGCGATTGCGCTGGCCGCTTCCTTTGATGAAGACCTGCTGGAACAGGTGGCTGACGCCGTTGCGACCGAAGGCCGGGGAAAGTATAACATGCAGCAGGAGTTTGGCGATCATGACATTTATAAGGGACTGACGTTCTGGGCGCCCAATGTCAACATCTTCCGCGATCCCCGCTGGGGCCGCGGACATGAGACTTTCGGGGAGGATCCCTATCTCACATCCCGGCTGGGCGTACGCTTCGTCGAGGGGCTTCAGGGACACGACGGGCAGTATCTCAAGAGCGCTGCCTGTGCCAAGCACTTTGCCGTGCATTCCGGTCCGGAAGATCTGCGCCACAGCTTCAACGCCATCGCCAGCGAGCAGGATCTTTGGGAGACGTATCTGCCTGCATTCCGCGCGCTGGTCAGGGAGGCAAAGGTGGAAGCGGTTATGGGGGCGTATAACCGCACGAACGGCGAGCCGTGCAACGGCAGCAAAACGCTCCTGAAAGATATCCTGCGCGGCCGCTGGGGTTTTGAAGGTCATGTTGTTTCGGACTGTTGGGCGATCAAGGACTTCCATCAGGGCCACATGGTTACTTCCGGTCCGGAGGAGTCGGTGGCGCTGGCGGTCAACAACGGCTGCGACCTCAACTGCGGCGAACTGTTCCTCTATCTGGAACAGGCGGTGCAGGACGGGCTGGTAGCGGAAGAGACGATCACCGAGGCGGTGGTCCGGCTGTTTACGACCCGGATGAAGCTCGGTATGTTTGACGATGCTCCGGACCATCCCTATCACCAGATCAGCTACCGCGAGGTGGACTCGCCCCGGATGTGCCGTCTCAACCGGGAGACAGCGGAGAAGTGCGTCGTTCTGCTCAAGAATGAGGGCGGACTGCTTCCGCTGGATAAAAACAAACTCAAGACGGTGGGCGTCATCGGACCGAACGCGAACAACCGCAGGGCGCTGGTCGGCAACTACGAGGGTACCGCCTCCCGCTATGTTACTGTGCTGGAAGGGCTTCAGGACTATCTGGGCGATGAGGTGCGCGTGATGACCTCTGACGGCTGTCCGATGTATCAGGATCGCTTCCAGAATCTGGCCTGCTCCAACGACCGCCTGTCTGAGGTGCGCGGCGTGTGCGCGCAGAGCGATGTTATCATTGCCTGCCTTGGTCTGGACTCCGGCCTGGAGGGGGAAGAGGGCGACGAGGGCAACCAGTTTGCCAGCGGTGATAAACCCGATCTCAACCTCCCGGGCCATCAGGAGGAACTGCTGCGTGTACTCGTGGACAGCGGAAAGCCGGTCGTACTGGTGCTGCTGTGCGGCAGTGCACTGGCGATCAACTATGCTGATGCGTATGTGCCCGCCATCCTCCAGGGGTGGTATCCCGGTGCGCAGGGCGGCAGCGCCATCGCCCGAATCCTCTTTGGCGAGGTCAGCCCTCAGGGTAAACTGCCCATCACCTTCTACCGTACCGATGAGGAGCTGCCCGCCTTTACCGATTATTCCATGAAAGGGCGCACCTATCGCTATATGACCCATGAGGCTCTTTATCCCTTTGGCTATGGTCTGAGCTACACCCGTTTCCGGTTCGGTCCGGTGTCTGCAAACACCACGGAAGTGGCCCCCGGCGGTGCGGATCTGACCGTTGCGGTGGAGAACGCCGGCGCAATGGCCGGCAGCGAGACGGTTCAGGTCTACGTCAAGGCCGAGCGGCCGGACACGCCAAACGCCCAGCTTAAAGCTTTTGCCAAAGTTTTTCTCCGGCCCGGAGAGAAAAAACAGGTTCATCTGCATCTGCCTCAATCCGCTTTCGCCCTGTGTGACGATAACGGAACGGCTGTGGTGGAACCTGGCACATACTCCGTGTATGTCGGCGCGTCTCAGCCGGATCCGCGCAGTGTGCAGCTGATGGGAATCGCGCCGCAGAAGCTGACATTTCTGGCATCGGGGAGGGTGATACTGGAAGGATAGAAAAGGCAAAACGCCGGGAGAAACGCCCCGGGAGCCGGAGCCCCCATTCCGGCTGACGGGCGGTTTCGTCCCAAAAGAAGAAAGAAAGGAGAGTATTTATGAGAGCAAAATCCAAGAAGAAAGAGGTGTATAATCCGGACAGCCAGCCGCCGAAGGAGAGCCTGTTGCGACATGTGAAAAAATACTGGCAGCTCTACGCCATGATGGCGATCCCGGTGATATACTACTTAATTTTCCGCTATCTCCCCATTGCGGGCAACATCATCGCCTTTCGCCGTTATCGTGCCGGCAGCAGCATCTTCGGCGATGAGTGGAGCGGACTGCGTTACTTCCAGCAGTTTATCGGCGATGCAAACTTCTGGAGAGCGTTCCGCAACACGCTGCTGCTGAACTTTGAGTATCTGATCGTCAGCTTCCCGCTGACCATTATCTTTGCCCTCCTGCTCAACGAAGTCAAGAAGGCAAAGTTCAAGAAGGTCGTGCAGACTATCTCCTATCTGCCGCACTTCATTTCAATGGTCATTGTGGCCGGCATGATCCGCGAACTGCTGAGCACCAGCGGCCCGATCAACAGCCTGCTCGCAGCCCTCGGCTTTGAGACGACTACGTTTATCTCTTTGCCGGAGTGGTTTCCGACGATCTTTGTTACATCCGGCGTCTGGCAGGGGATCGGCTGGGGTGCCATTCTCTATCTGGCCGCTATGGCCGGCATCAACTCGGAGCTGTATGAGGCGGCCGCGCTGGACGGTGCGAACAAGTTCCAGCAGTGCCTGCATGTAACCTTGCCGGCGATCCTGCCGACAATCTCCACACTGCTTGTACTCAACATCGGTCAGCTCTGCGGCTCTGCGGCGTTTGAGAAGGTCTTCCTGCTCTATTCGCCCACCACGTATGAGACTGCCGATATCATCTCGACGTATGTCTATCGGATGGGCCTTGGTTCTGGTAATTACAGCTATTCGACGGCAGTCGGTCTGTTTCAGGGCATCATCAACCTGATCCTGCTGATGTCAGCAAACAGGGTGTCCAAGCGGTTGACCGGCAGCAGCCTGTATTAAGGAGGGAAGAAGGATGACAAAGGAAAAAACACTTGACACTTCCAAGCCGATGAAAATCAAAGAGTCAACCGGCTACCGTGTATTTACTGTCTGCAATACGATCCTGATGATCATCATCTGCGTGGTAATGCTCTATCCGTTCGTTTACCTTGTGGCGCAGTCCTTTTCCTCGGCGGAGGCGATCATCGCCGGTGAAGTTTCCCTCTTGCCGGTGGACTTCAGCGTAGATACGTATATTTATGTGCTGACGAACAATAACAGCATTTTCCTGCGCAACTACGCCAACACGATCATCTATTCTGTCCTGGGTACGCTCCTGGCGCTCGGCACATCCTGCCTGCTGGCCTATCCGCTTTCGAAGAGTGAACTGCGCGGCAATAAGATTGTCGGCCCGTTCATCATCTTCACCATGTATTTCGCAGCCGGCATGATTCCGAACTACATTCTGATGACTTCCCTGGGACTGAGGGATAATGTCATGGCATTCATCCTGCCCGGTATGATCTCGACTTACTACGTTATCCTGATGCGTTCCTTCTTCGTGACGGTTCCGCGGGAGCTGGAAGAGGCCGGCGAGATTGACGGCCTAAGCAGATGGGGCGCGTTTATCCATGTGGCGCTCCCTTTGTCCAAGCCTATCCTGGCGACCATGACTCTGTTTTATCTGGTTCAGTACTGGAACAACTGGTTTGATGCGTTCCTGTATCTGTCCGATCAAGACATGTGGCCGGTGGCCTACTATCTGCGCAATCTGATCTCTACCAGCCAGACCGTGCAGGATGCGGCGGAGTCCCTGTCGATCAACGCCAACATCAAGTCCTGCGCCATGGTACTGACAGCGGCGCCGATCATCTGCGTCTACCCCTTCATCCAGAAATACTTTGTCCAGGGCATGATGCTCGGCGGAGTGAAGGGCTGATTTACATTGTTCCATCTGCTGGGCAGATGCCGGACAAGCCGCCGGTCCGTCACGGACTGAAGAGCGGCCGGGATGTCCGGTGTCGGTCTCAGAGGAGAAATAAAAAAATAATGGAGGTAAATTATGAAAAAAAATATGAAACAGATTCTAAGCTTACTGACTGCTTCGGCTATGGTGCTGTCTCTGGCTGCCTGCGGCAGCAGCAGTACGACCGATACCGATACGAATACCAGCACAGCGGCAGACAACCTTACAACAGAAGCCCTGGCGGAAGCCAGTTCCGGCGACGTTGACAATGGCGACGGCAGTTATTACAACGAGGAGCTGGGCTATACGTACGGTAGCGTTTTCTATTCTGATGAGCCGGTGACCTACACCATGCTCTTTAACGACAACGACGCCTATCCCATCCAGGACAGCTGGTATGAGGACGGCGGTATCTTCGATGCGATCGCTGAGGCGACGAACGTCACTCTGGAAATCGAAGTTGTTAACAATGCCAATTATACTGACCGTGTTTCCCTGCTGGTTTCCGGCGGCGATGCTCCCTACATCATCCCGAAGATCTACGATGAGACAACCTATGTGGACGGCGGCGGCATCGTGGCTGTGTCCGACTATGTGCAGTACATGCCGAACTTTACCAACTTCTATCTGGACTATGACATGGAAGACGATGTAAGCACCATCCTGCAGGACAACGGCAAGTTCTACCGGCTGCCCGGCATGAAGGAGACGGCGCTTCAGGACTACACGCTCATCATCCGGGATGATGTATTCCAGGCAGCCGGCTATGATGTCAGTGAGCTGGAAGAGGACTGGACATGGGATGAGTTTGCCGATATCCTGATCGACGTCAAGGCTTATATGGTCGAGCAGGGCATGTGCTCGGAAGACGATTATATCTGGAGCGACCGGTTCTGCGGCTCGACCTCCGGCTATGGTTCCGGCGGCTGCCTGCTCAACGTGATGTCCCGCTCCTATGGTATCTACACTACCTGGAGTTCGACAGGAACCAATATGGCGGATCTGTATTTTGACTGGGATGACGATCAGTTTGAACTTTCTTCCACAACGGATGCCTATCGTGAATATATGACGATTGTGAAGAAACTGGTGGACAACAAGATTCTTGACCCGGAGACCTGGACGCAGGAAGACTCCGAGGCCGATGCTGACTTTTTCACCGGCGAGACCGTGCTCATCACGACCAACCGCTCGATCACTGTCTCTCAGGAGGAAGGGCTGGCGGCTCAGCTCGGCGAGGGCAACTATTCAATCTACCGGATCGTAATGCCGATGGGAACGGATTCGGATGGCAACACCATTGACTATCAGGCGGAGAATTCACGTCTGGAGTGCGGTGTCTGCATCTCCACCAATGCGCTCAACGATCTCGGCGAGGATGAGTTCATCAAAATGATGCGCTTCGTCGACTGGCTGTGGTATTCTGAGGCCGGGCTGACCCTGACCAAGTGGGGCGTCGAGGGCGAGACCTATACCGTGGATGAGGATGGAACCTATTCCCTGATGCCGGAGTATTATTGCGGAGGTCTGTCCATTGAGCAGACTTCGGATGATCAGGTGGATATGCGTCTGGAGCTGGGCTACGCCTGCGGCAACTTCATGTACGGCGGCAGTACGGAAGTGCTGACCTCGAACTTCTCTGAAGACCTGCTGGAGTTCTATGAACGGCAGAACAGCTATCGATCCTTAATGCCGCTTGACCCGGCTATCGCGCTGAGTGAGGATGACAACGAGCAGGCCAACCTGTGGGCGACTCCGCTTTTCAGCGAGATGAACACATGGACGCTGCGTTTTGCCCAAGGTCAGTATGACATCACGGACGATGACGTCTGGGATGAGTATGTAGCTGCTATCGAGGCGCAGAACGCTCAGAATCTCCTGGATATGTACAACGAGTACTATCAGGCGAGCAAGGAGGACTAAGGGCATTTTGGCGGAGTGCAAGCGGCCCTGAAACAGGACCGGAAGAGATACCGCTGTTGGGCGTGGATGCGTTTGCGTCCACGCCCAACGGCGGTAATGGAATCAATCTGAGTGGGATAAGGAGGAAACAGACCTATGAACCGGACACAACTGTTCCTGGACGGCTGGCAGTTCTGGCACGACGCGGCGGGAGCGTCCGAGCTTCCGGCCGGCCGGCCGGACTGGACAGAGGTTACGCTGCCGCACGACTGGCAGATCTGGCATGTGAAAGCGCTTTATCAGGACGGAACCGGCTGGTACCGCAAGCGCTTTTCTCTGGTGCCTGCGCCGGGAACCCGTTACGCGATTTATTTCGAGGGGGTATATATGGATACCACTCTTTTTGTCAACGGCAGGACGGCGGGAGAGTGGAAGTACGGCTATTCCTCATTTCATTTTGATCTGACCGATTTTCTGCGCGCCGGGGAGAATGAGATCCTGGTTCGCTGTGCGCTCCGGCATCCTAACTCCCGCTGGTATTCCGGCGCCGGCATTTACCGCGATGTCTGGCTCTGGGAGATGCCGGAGACGCATCTGCTTCCCCAGAGTCTCTATATTGCTCCCCGGGAGGAGGGAGACGTCTGGACCCTCCCGGTGCGTGCCGAGGCGGGACACAGCGGCCCCGATCCTGTGGACTGGGACGGCTGCGCCGTGCTCTTTACTGTCTGTGACGAAACAGGAAGGGAGCTGGCGCGGACATCGGTTCCTGCTTCTGCGGCAAAACAAGCCGACTGCGCGGAAACGGAGACTTATGCGCGCGGCGAGTGGGAAATCCGGATCTTTTCGGCTGAACTGACGCTGTACGCGCCCCGCCGGTGGGACGTAGACGACCCTTATTGTTATCGCGTGCGCGCCGCGCTGCTGCGCGGCGGCGCGGAGACGGATGCCCTTGAGAGCCCGTTTGGCTGTCGCAGCGTGGAGCTGGATCCGGCGCGCGGACTGCTGCTCAATCACCGACCGCTGGAGGTGCACGGAGTTTGTATGCACCACGATCTGGGCTGTCTGGGCGCGGCATTTTCCCGCGCGGCCGCAGGGCGGCAGATCCGTCTGCTGCGGGAGATGGGTGTTAATGCCATCCGTACGGCGCACAATATGCCGGCTCCGGCGCTGATGGAGCTGGCCGACCGCTCCGGCATCCTGATCGTCAGCGAGGCGTTCGACTGCTGGCGGCGGCCGAAGACCCTCTACGACTATGCCCGGTTCTTCCCGGACTGGTACCGGCGCGATGTGGCCAGCTGGGTCCGCCGCGACCGCAATCACCCCAGCCTGCTGATGTGGAGCATCGGGAACGAGATTTACGATACGCATGCAGGGGCCGATGGTGCGCAGACGATGCGCGAGCTGATGGATGAAGTGCATCTGCATGACCCCTGGGGCAATGGGGCGGTCACCCTCGGCTCGAATTACATGGCCTGGGAAAATACGCAGCGCTGCGCCGACCTCATTAAGCTGATCGGCTATAATTACAGCGAGCGGCTCTATGAGCCGCACCACGCAGCGCATCCGGACTGGGTGATCTATGGCAGCGAGACGGGGTCGATTGTGCAGAGCCGGGGCGTCTATCACTTTCCGCTGACCCAGTCGCTGCTGGTGGACGACGATCTGCAGTGTTCCAGTCTGGGGAACAGTTCCACCAGCTGGGGTGCGCGCAGTGTGGACGACTGTCTGCGGGCGGATCGGGCATATCCTTTTACCCTCGGGCAGTTTGTCTGGACCGGCTTTGACTATCTGGGAGAGCCGACGCCCTATCACACGAAGAATTCCTATTTTGGACAGATTGACACGGCCGGTTTTCCCAAGGATTCCTTTTACCTCTATCAGGCCGGCTGGACGGATTATCATACCGCGCCGATGGTGCATGTCTTCCCGTACTGGGACTTCAATCCCGGTCAGCAGATCGATGTGTGCGTTTGCTCCAACGCGCCGGAGGTAGAGTTGTGGGTCAATGGTGTGAGCCGGGGCCGCCGCGCCCTGACGGACCGCCGTGTGACGGACTGGCAGGTGCATTATCAGCCGGGGAGCCTGCGCGCGGCAGCTTACGATGAACACGGGCGGGAAATTGCCGTGGATGAGACGTTTTCCTTCGGCGACGCGGCGGCGCTCACGCTGCAGGCGGACCGGGATACGCTGGATGAGGACCGCGGCCTGGTCTTTCTCACCGTCGGTGCAGTGGATGCAGACGGCCGACAGGTGGAAAATGCGAATAATAAAGTGACGGTACGTGTCAGCGGACCGGGCCGGCTGGCGGGCATGGATAACGGCGACAGCACCGATCAGGAGGAGTACAAATGCGATGCCCGCCGCCTCTTTTCCGGAAAGCTTCTGGCCGTCGTGGCGGGGACGGGCGAGCAGGGCGAGATTGTGGTGGAGGCTGTTTCGCCCGGTCTGGTTCCGGCTTGCGCCCGGATTGCCGCAGAAGCCTGTGCGCCGGCGGCCGATGTCCGCCCGGCGGCAGAGGGGCAGGACCGGACGGAGATTCCGGTGCGTAAGATTGCGCTGACTGCCGCCCGGCAGCAGCTGGACCCGGAACATCCGTCGGTGGAGATCTGTGCCCGCCGCTGCCCGGATGGGGCGACGTTCCGGGATCTGGTCTGGCGCATCACGGACGATCGGGGCATTACCGTCTCAAACGCAAAGCTGGAGGTGCTGGAGGAAGACGGAAGCCGTGTGCGGCTTACCGGCGCGGGCGACGGCGCTGTGCGGGTGCGCTGCGCCTGCCGCAACGGCGGAGAGGCGCTGACGGTCATTTCTCAGTTGGAGATGACCATCGTGGGGATGGGCAGTCTCTGTCTTAATCCGTATGCGTTTGTCTCAGCCGGACTCTACACCTGCTCCGGCGGGGAAGTGAGCAACGGCAATGAGCGCGGCATCGCCACCTCCCGCAACGGGAATACATGGGTGGCCTATGAAAATCTGGATTTTGGCCGCGCCGGCGCCAATGAGGTGACCATGCCCATCTTTGAATTGGCGGGAGATCCGCTGAAGATCCGCTTCTGGCGCGGCGTGCCGTACGAGGCGGGCAGCGAGGTGATCGGCGAACACATCTATCACAAGCCGAGCCGCTGGAATATATACCAGGAAGAGACGTTCCGGCTGGAACAAAAACTCACCGGGGTGGAGACGTTTGGATTTGAATTGGAATTTAAGGCGCATATCAAGGGCTTCCGTTTCCGCCAGGCGAGCCGCGCATGGGACCGCCTGACCGCCGTCGGAGCGGACATGCTCTATGGAGACAGCTATGAGCGTCTGGACAAGGTGATCGCCGCCATCGGCAATAACGTCTCCCTTGTCTTCCGTGAGATGGATTTCGGCACACGCGGCTTCCGGCAATTGACTGTCTGGGGGCGCACCGGCTTGGAGCGCAATACAATTCATATCTGTTTTCGAAAAGACGGGCAGGAGACGCGCCGAAGTGTGGAATTTGCCCGCCAGGAGGACTGGGGGCCGCAGACTTTCCCCCTTGAGCCGGTCTACGGCATGCAGGAGGTCACTTTCCTGTTCCTGCCGGGAAGCCGCTTTGATTTTGAGAGTTTTCAATTTGATTAGGCCATGCTGCCAGAGAGGAGGGAAAAAGACATGATCTACGCCGATCATGCGGCCACCGCGCCGCTGGATTCCGCCGCCCGCGCGGCGATGGAACCATGGCTGGGGGGAGCGTCCGGTTTTGGGAATCCCTCTAGCCAGTACCGGCTGGGGTGGGAGAGCCGCCGCGCGATCGAGCTGGCCCGGCAGGAGATTGCCGGTCATCTGGGATGCGCGCCGGAGGAGATTTATTTCACCTCCGGCGGGAGCGAAGCGAATACCTGGGCGGTCTGGCACGCTGCGCGAGATGTTCTTGCCCGCGGCGGCGGTCTGCTGATGACGACCGCTATAGAACACCATTCCATTCTGCGGGCCTGCCGGTCTATGGCGGCGCTGGGCATGGAGACGGTCACGCTCCGCCCCGGGCCGGATGGCATGCTGACGCCGGAGACGGTCCGGCATGCGCTTGCGCGGCGGCCGGCCCTGCTGTCCGTGCAGTATGCCAACAACGAGGTGGGATCGGTGCAGCCCATTCGGGAAATTGCAGCGCTCTGCCGGGCGCGCGGCGTCCTTTTTCACACCGATGCGGTGCAGGCGCTGGGGCACATCCCGGTCATGCTGGAAAACATAGATCTG
This sequence comes from uncultured Mediterraneibacter sp., assembly GCA_964548625.1. Lineage (GTDB taxonomy): Bacteria > Bacillota > Clostridia > Lachnospirales > Lachnospiraceae > Mediterraneibacter. Next base: position 6,843 of record CAZJRY010000041.1, on the reverse strand, counting down.
CTCAGCGCTTCGGCGCACAAGTTCGGCGGGCCAAAAGGCGTGGGTTTCCTTTATGCCCGGCGCGGACTGCGTCCTGCCCCGCTGATCTGCGGCGGAGGACAGGAAGACGGCGTCCGCGGGGGTACCGAGCCGGTTTATGCGATAGCCGGTATGGCTGCGGCTCTGACGGCAGCCGGGGCGCGCCGGGAGGCATTGTCCGTCCGGCTGCGGCAGATGGAGACAGACTTTTGCGCCGTGCTGCGGGCCGGATGTCCGGGAGCGAGATTTCACGGCGCCCCGTCCGGCCAGAAGCTGCCGGGTCTGATCAGCGTCACATTGCCGGACGCGCCGGCGGAGGGGATGGTCTACCGGATGGATATGGCCGGCGTCTGTCTCTCGGCGGGTGCAGCCTGTGACCAGCGGGGACGCAAGGAGTCGTCGCATGTACTCCGGGCGCTCGGTCTGTCTGCGGAGGAGGCAAACTGCACCCTGCGCATTTCCTTCGGCCCGTCAAACCGTCCGGAGGACGGGGCAGAGACAGCCCGGCTGCTTTTACAGGCCTTGCGCGTGCAGAGGAAAGACCGTTAAAAGCAGCCGGCCGTCCTGTCGGTTATTCGATGATAAACAAAACAATGCGAACAGAAAGGTGGAACAGGAAATGAACATGAACTATACCAAGTGCTGGCTGGCCTATCCCTCCATTCAGGCCATGGGAGGCGCGCCGCTGCGCGTGCGCTGTGATTTTACCGGTCCTGTTGCCGGACGGATCATGCAGGAGCTGCGCCTTGCGCTGAAAGCACTCTATGACAAGGCGGTGGAACCAGCCGCCGAAGATGCGGCGGAGATCACCGTGACCTGCGACCGGTCGCTTCATCCGGAAGGATACCGCCTGCATGTCGCCGGCGGCGTGGCGGAGATCGCTGCCGGAGGGGAACGCGGCGCGCTTTACGGCATGTTTGCTCTGCTGCGGCAGGCACAGATGGCCGGCTGCGCATGGGATGAACTGGAGACCGAGGAATCCGCTGCGCCGTCTAATCCGCTGCGAATGCTGGATCACTGGGATAATCTGGAGGGAGACATTGAACGCGGTTACTCCGGACGGTCGTTTTTCTTCCGGGACAATGAGGTGCTGGTCAGCCAACGGACGGAAGACTACGCCCGACTGGCGGCTTCGGTGGGTATCAACGGCGTCGTGCTCAACAACGTCAATGTCAAGGGCGCGGCCACCTGGCTGATCAGCCCGCGCTACTATGAGCCTTTGCGGAAGATACAGGAAATCCTGGCCAGCTACGGCATCCGGATGTTCCTGAGCATTAATTTCTCCGCACCGATAGAGATGGGCGGCCTTCCGGTCGCAGACCCCTGCGACCCGGCGGTGGCGCAATGGTGGAAGGACAAGGCCCGCGAGGTGTGGGCGAACCTGCCCGGCCTGGGCGGCTTTCTGGTCAAGGCGGACTCGGAGGGACGGCCCGGCCCGTTCACTTACGGCCGGACGCACAGCGACGGGGCGAATATGCTCGCTGATGCGGTCGCGCCCTTTGACGCGCTGATCATCTGGCGCTGCTTTGTCTACAACTGCCAGCAGGACTGGCGGGACCGGAAGACGGACCGCGCCCGTTCGGGATATGACAACTTTACGCCGCTGGACGGCACATTCCGGGAGAATGTGATCCTGCAGATCAAAAACGGCCCCATGGACTTTCAGGTCCGGGAGCCGGTGTCTCCGCTCTTTGGCGGGCTGAAGCAGACGAATATGATGTTGGAGGTACAGATTGCTCAGGAATACACCGGACAGCAGCGCCATGTCTGCTATCTGATCCCATGGTTCCGCGAGGTGCTGGGGCAGGATATGTACTGCTGCTGCGGCCCGTCCACGGTGGCCGACCTGGTCAGCGGGCGCAGTGACGGCAATGTCCGCTGCGGCATGGCGGTGGTGGCAAACACCGGTGACGATGCCAACTGGACCGGACACGATCTCGCCGCTGCGAATCTCTACGGCGTCGGACGTCTGAGCTATCAGACCAGCCTGACCGGCGAGGAGATTGCGCGCGAGTGGACGCGTCTGACTTTTGGTCGCGACCCCGAGGTGGAGTCGGTGATGTGCGAGATTCTGATGGCCTCATGGCCCGCCTATGAGAGCTATAATGCCCCTCTCGGCATAGGCTGGATGTGCAATCCCAACCACCACTACGGGCCGAATGTGGACGGCTATGAGTATGACCGCTGGGGCACCTATCACCGCGCGGACTGCAAGGGGATCGGTGTGGATCGTACCAGCGCCGGCACCGGATACTGCCAACAGTACAATGCTCCGCTGGCCGGGCAGTACGAGAATCTGGAAACCTGCCCGGATGAGCTGGTACTTTTCTTCCATCACCTGCCCTACACCTATGTACTCAGGAGTGGAAAGACGGTGATCCAGCATATCTATGATTCCCACTTCCACGGTGCGGAAGAGGCGGCACGCTTTTACGACCTGGTTGAATCGATCGCCGGCCGCCTGGATCCGGAGGTTTACCGGCGGCTGCATGAGCGGCTGGCCCATCAGAAGGAACATGCCTGCGAGTGGCGCGACGTGATCAACACCTATTTCTATCGCAAGAGCGGCATCCCCGATGCCCATGGACGTAAAATCTACCTCTGATTTGGTATTCCGTGGATAGAGAAAACCTCGTCGGAGTTGAGTTCGCGGTATTCCGAAGGGGTACATCCGATCTGGCTCTTGAAGTTGCGGTTGAAGCTGGTCAGAGAGTTGAAACCGGAGCGCAGGGATATTTCCGTGATGGACAGGGAGAAATCTGCCAGCAGGTTCTGTGCCAGACGGATGCGGCTGAGTGTGAGGTAGTCGTGGTAGGTGGTGCCGGTGAATTCTTTAAACAGGCGGGCGAAGTGATATTTGCTAAATCCCGCGTACTCGGAGATCTGCTCCTGCGTCAGATTTTCCGTGCAGTGCTCCTGGATATAGTTGCACACGCCGTAAAACTGCTCGGCGTACTTCTTCTGGCGGGAAGAGGGAATGGCGCCATGCATCTGCTCCCGGGTGGACTTATCCCGGCCGATCAGGACGAAAAAGTGCAGCAGCAGGGAGTAGATCTCCCCGTCGCAATAGGCGTCTTTGCTGTGATATTCGGACTCAATCTGCTCCAGCACCGTCATCAGGCTTTCGGTCTGCTGCAGGGACTGACCGGCGCGCAGCAGGCGGTAAGGAAGCATTACGGGAAACAGAAAGTTCAGGTCCAGAAGGGGGTTGAAACGCTCTGGAGTGTAGTTGAGAATATACCGCTCTCCGCTCTTCGGCGCGCGGATGGAATGCATCTCAGCCGAGGCGATGATGAGTATGTCGCCAGGAAAGAGCGTGAGTACATCGCTGCCGACGGAGACCTCGTATGTATTGATCAGGGGGGCGATAATCTCAGATGCCTTGTGCCAGTGGGGAGGAAAATTTTCATCGTTAGTGTTTCGGTAGAAGCGCACGACACGGGAGTTTGTGTAATTGACGGTTTCCCGGGTGCCATGAAGTGTCTCAATCATATCGTTCATCCTTTTACGGCAAAATTTGCCCGGAAGCGCCCGGGCGGCGTATTGGGGAGGGGAATCAGGATAATCCGCTCAGGCCGCTCATGCTCAAAAAGAGGTCGTCGCTGCCTGGGAACAGTTCCCCCGTGGACTCGTCGTTGAAAAATGCCCGGCGCGCCAGATAGGCCGGCTTATGTTCCGGGTCCTGACAGGTCCAGGCGACGCACATCTCTTTCCGGCGGACGGACTCATAGCCGTCCTCCTCGCCGGAGATACTGCAAAACGCCGAAAACGGACTGAAACGACTCCGGATCCTCGATCAGGAAAAGGTAGCAGTCCTTGAGCTCCAGATCGGCCATCAGCTTGAGCGTGGCGGAATAGTACAGCGCTGTGTCCGCATCGTCCGAATCCGGCTGGAAGTCGATGATATACTGTTTGATCGTGACGGCCACTTCGCCGGCGATGAACCAGCCCCAGTGATAGCTGAACCAGTGGGAAAATGAGCGGTATTTTTTAATTTGCAACACGAGCACCTCCTACATGTGGGCTGCCTCCCGGCGCGTTCCGGTTCGGAGCGCCGGCGGGCAGGCCGGAACTGAAAATCTGCGGCGGCCATGTGGCCGCCAGCGCGGAAAGGAGCGAAACTGTTAGAATGTTTTTTGGACAAGATTTTAATAATATGGGTGGAACTACCTCGGGATCGGCGATCAAGACCAAAGGACTCAGCCGGACATGGGAACTGTGCATGGATAATCTGGTGCGTTTCCTCGTCTCCAATTTGCTGTGTCTGGTGAGCCTGATCCCCGGGGCGTTCGGCACATTCATCGGCGTGATGGACGGAGGACAGCCGATCTGGCTGCTGCTGTCCGGGATTGTGGGCGGAGCGTTGTTTGGCACCTGCTACGGCGCGATGATGGACGGGATCCTGATCGCCATGCGTGACTCGTCCGGAGGCTGGTGGAAGCGATACCGCCATGCCTGGAAGCGGGACTGGAGGGACAACCTGTTGCCCGGCGCGCTGATGGGTACGCTGGTCGCCCTGGTGCTTCATGTACTCTGCCGGCTCGGAAGCGGGCAGTCTCTGCCGCCGGCCATGCTGGCCAGTACGGTGGCCGCAGCCGTGGTCGCAGTGGCGATCTTTACCTATCTGTGGCCGCAGCGGGTCTTTTTGGATCTTGGGATTGCCGCGATCTTCTACAACTGCCTGCTGATGATCCTCCGCCATCCCCTCAAAACACTGCTGGCCGTGCTGGCGCAGGGTCTCTATTGGGGGATGATGCTCTTTCTGTTTCCCTACAGCACGATACTTCTGCTGATTCTGGGGCTTTGGTTTCCGGCTCTGGTGAGCACACAGATCCTCTATCAGCAGCTAAACTGCGATCTCAAGATCGAAGAGCGTCTGGGTATTGTGCCGGATTCTCCGGATGAGGAGGAAGAATGACGCGCGGCCAGATCCCTTGCGGAACGAGAAGAGAAGACGGGACCGGTGCACACCGGCCCCGTCTTCTGTTTTGGCGATTCGCTTTTCTCAGAGAACAGTATACACGATTTTATTTCAAAAAGCTACCGCGAAAAACGCAAAACGGAGAAAACATAAAGAGAATAAGGATAAGCAGAGGTTATACCCAGCAGTCATTTGCGGAAGAGCTGGGAATTTCACCGAACCATGTATACCGGATCGAAAACGCAGAAACAAGAGTGAGCTTCCCGCTTTTTTTGAAGATCAAAGAACTTCTGTATGTTGATGGGAATACGCTTTTGGAGAAACATAGGGATGCTTGTAAAACAGATCGACATTCCATTGAAGAAATCATCCGGCTTCTGGGTAAATGCGGCAAAAAGGAAAGGACGGTTATCATACGTATGATTCATCATCTCCATGACTCGCTGAGCCACGTCGGACAGCTCAAATAGCTTTATCAGCCGGCAAGGCTCAACCGCCGGATAGAATGGCGGAAAAGTGGATCTGCGGTTCAAAAACGCCCACAAGGTAAATTTCATCCGTTATGCTGATGACTTCATTGTTACAGCGGCAACGGAGGAGATTGCATTGGAGCCAAAAGAACTGCCGAAGCATTTTTCCATCCGGACTATGTGCTTTTTGAACTGCTCTGGCATTGGGCGAAACAGAGACATCCGAAGAAGGGAAAATGGTGGATTTCGACCAGATATTGGCATCGTAAAGGAAACCAAAACTGGGTTTTCAGCACAGAGGAACACCAGTCAGTGCGTGCCGATCACTCTGCGGGATTATTTTCGCGCTGTCAACTGTTTTTGATTAGATTTTAAAGGTTTTAACTTAATTCTTTTATTCCCGTATGGCAGACAGATATAGTTCTTCCAGAAGCTTTTGGAAATTTAAGAGAGGATATGGATGATTTTTCAGATGAAAAATGATATGATATATATAGATTGCGTGCGCGCATACGCAATCTATATAATCAATGATAACAGGGAAAAAGGTGAGTATGTATGGTAACATTACAGCAGATTGCTGAGAAAACAGGTGTTTCACGGGGAACAGTGGACAGGGCGCTGCACAACAGAGGAAGAGTTGATCAAAAAGTTGCAGACAGGATAAAAAGGACCGCGGAGGAGATGGGCTATAAACCAAATCAGGCGGGAAGAGCTCTGGCAAGATCGGCAGGCAAGGCCGTAAAAATCGGCGTGGTCATTCAGTCTGCGGCCACCTCTTTTATGGGGAAAGTAAACGAAGGGATCGAAGCGGGAAAAGAAGAAGTAGAACGTCTTGGAGCATCGGTGATAGTCAGAAAGATTCCGGATGTGAATCCGAAGAAAGCTATAAAAGAAATGTATAAATTGAAAAAAGAAGGCTGCAGCGGGATAGCAGTTGTAGGTACTGAAGATGCAGAATTCAGGAATGCGATCGATGGATTTGCAGAAGAAGGAATACCCGTAATTACGTTTAACTCGGATATTGACCGGTCAAACAGGCTGTGTTTTGTGGGTCAGAACGCATTGTTAAGCGGAAGGACCGCCGGGGGACTTATGGCCGAGATACTGGAAAAGAAGGGCAGAGTTCTTGTAATATCAGGATATCCGTCTAACTATTCCCATAAAAACAGGGTAAAGGGATTTGTAGAGGAACTCAGCCAATGCCGGGAAGATGTTGAACTGCTGGGGACACAGTATGCATTTGACGACAATCAGGCAGCAGAAATAATTACAAAGGGAATGATCGGAGAATATTCAGATCTGTCCGGGATATATCTTGCGGCAGCCGGTGTTCGGGGAGTATGCAAAGCTGTGGAAGAAATGCATGCGTCAAATCATATAAAAGTAATATCAAACGATTTGATAGATGAAAATATTGAACTTCTAAAAGAG
>CAZJRY010000040.1:0-17142 GCA_964548625.1 uncultured Mediterraneibacter sp. | reverse complement strand
AGATACCATATCAGAATGCTCATACTTCGATCTCCTCTCCCAGTGTAAATGAATAGATGATCTTTTCTTTCACCGGTTTCTCCGTGAGCTGTTCGAGTGCCTGCGCGTAATATTCAAGCTGTGCATGATACTTTTCTTTCAGCTCATTTCCTGTCTTCACTTTGTCTGTCTTGTAGTCCAGTACAACGAGTCCGTCCGGCTCCTCAAAGTACACATCTATGATCCCCTGCACGAGAATCTTTTCGCCCGACCGGTCCTCCGGATAGATTTCCGACGCATCCACGCTGAGGACAAAAGGCTGCTCCTTGTATAGTTTTCCATTGCGGGCGGCATCAGCCATCCGCCTGCCGCTCCCGCATCCGAGGAAGCGCAGGATATCCCGCGGGCGTATGCACTCCGCCATCTCATCTGTCAGCCTGCCTTCCTGCCGCAGTTGTTCCACTGCCGCAGTCAGTTTTTGTTCACTTTCATTATATTCATCCCTGCGTTCAGCGCCGTAATCAGCCGTAAAGTCCAAAAGTTCCAGCAGCTTGTGATATGCGCTTCCCCGTGACGCCCCGGTCAGAGTCTCTTCTTCTTTCAGGAATTTCGGAATGAGCGGCACCGCGGTCGGTTCTTCATACATTTCTTCCCCGGCTTCTTCTGCAAGAGACGCCCGTTTCTTCAGTTCGGAAACTGTGAATTTCAATTTCATCTTTCCTTCATCTTCAAACGGATACACGTAATCGATCTGCGCGTCCAGTCGTTTTCCCGATTCAAACCCGTAAACATGCGAAGCGTCCCAATTCCGCAGGACATCCTCCGCCAGCACTTCCGCCCGAGCCTCCTCCTGCGGGGGGGCAAGATCTTCCGCTCTGAATACAGAGACTTCCACAGGGGACCCCGGTTTTACTTTTCCTGTCTCGTCAGATAAGATGCACGGCAGCACCCAGTCCAGATAATTTCCGGCTCCGTCTGCCCGGAATACACCGGGGACATCGGAAACGGCTCCGTCTTCTGCTATCTTTGCCGCCCCTGTCATGATCAGTTTTTCTTTGGCGCGGGTCAGCGCTACATAAAGGATACGCATTTCCTCCGCTAGATTTTCAAGAATGGTCTCCTCCCGGATCATCTTCTTTAGAAATGTAGGCGCCTTTGTTCTCCTTTTCAGGTCGATCAGGTCCACTCCGGCGCCCCAGTCGGGATGGAGCAGCACGCCCCCTTTCGTATCCTGAGTGTTAAATTTTTTTCCCATCCCCGCCACAAATACAATAGGGAATTCCAGACCTTTGCTTTTATGGATGCTCATGACGCGCACTGTATCCGCCTGCTCATCCATGATCCCGGCCTCTCCGTAATCCACATCATACTTTTTCAACTGGGCAATATAGCGCACAAAGTTAAACAGCCCTTTGTAACTCGTTCCCTCAAATGCGGCTGCCCGTTCTGTCAGCATCTCCACATTCGCCATGCGTTGGGCTCCGCCCGGCATGGCGGCGATGTACAGCCCGTATCCTGTCCTGTCGATGATCTTCTCCAAGAGCTCATGGATCGGCGTATAGGGCACCTGTTTCCTGAAATGACGTACCTGTTCGCAGAATCTCCTGAGTTTCCTTCTCAGTTCTTCTGTCCCGTGTTTCTCTCTTCCGTCCGCCTTATGTTCCCCTTCCGCGCTGCGGACCTTTTCAGCGCGCGCGTCTTCCGGCGTCCCGCTCTCCGCATACGCTGCCGCCGCTTCATAGAACGGCACGTTAGGGTACGCGATCCGGATTTCCGCAAGTTCCTTTGTGTCCAGCCCGCAGAACGGCGAAGTCAGAACCGCGGTCAGAGGAAGATCCTGTCTGGCATTGTCCAGTATCTTCAGATAGTCCAGCAGGACGCTCACCTCATAAGTCTCAAAATATCCCTCCCGGCTCACGGAGTATGCAGGTATTCCCTCTTCCCCGAGAACAGAAGAAAAGATTTCCGCCCAGCCACGGATGCTCCGTGTCAGGATCACGATATCCCGGTACTGCACCCTGCGGTATTTCCGGGTCTCCTTGTCCAGCACCACGCCGTCCCGGATCAGCTCCCGGATGCGGCGCGCGATCATCCGTGCCTCCGCCCGCCGCTCATCCTCACCCCCTGTATCCTCTTTGTCAAGGAGAAGGAGTTCGCTTCTGCAGAATTCTTCCTTTCCGGGTGGGAGAGGCGGAAATTCTGCCCCCGGATAAAGCGCGGCGCTGTCGTCATATTCAATCCCGCCCAGTTCTTTCTTCATGATCTGGCGGAAAATGTCATTTACACTGTCAAGGACTTCCGCGCGGCTGCGGAAATTCCTGTGCAGATCGATCCTCTGCGTGACGCTGTCTTCCAGACTGTAAGTATCATATTTCTCCATGAAAAGTTCCGGTCTGGACAGACGGAAGCTGTAAATGCTCTGCTTTACATCGCCCACCATGAAAATGTTATATTCTCCCCCGGACACTCCGGACACGCTGGTCAGGATCGTCTCCTGGACCAGATTGCTGTCCTGATACTCGTCGATCATTACCTCGTCGAACCGTTCCTGATATTCCCGCGCAACGGCAGACGGCACAAGCGCCCCGTCCTTTTCCGCCGTCAGGATCGCAAGGGCAAACTGCTCCATATCATTGAAGTCGATCATATTCCTGAGACGTTTCTTCTCATCCAGCATGTGCGCGAACCGTTTCACAAGCTCTGTCAGGACAACGACAGACGGCAGGGCATCCTGCATATCCCGCTGCCACACCTCGCGGGGAGCATAGAAATAATCTTCCCGCAGCCCCTTTAAAATGCTCTTCGCCTGTTCCCGGAGTTTCCGGACTTTCTCCTTCTTGTCCGGAGATACCGTGTCGTCTTTTTGGGAAGAGAGCCGTTTCCACTTGAAACCGGCGGCAGCGCTGTACATAGCGTCAAAGTTTTCCGCCTGCTCCAGCCGTTCCAGCTCCTCCAGATCGGAGTCCAGCATATCCCCATACATGTACGGTCCGTCCGGCTCCTCGCAGATCTTAAGCCCGCGCTCCAGTACCTTTCGGATGTCCGACGCCCTCATGCGGACTCTTTCCTCTGCACGCGTTTCCGGATCCTTTGACTCATAAGCCTCCACGCACTGATCCAGCCACCGGTCAGGCCGGGGATAGCTGCGGGAATACTCATACATTTTCAGAATGATCTCCTCGATCTTCTTATCGCTCTTCCCGCTCCCGAACCGCTCTGTAAAATCAAGGAATTCTTCCGCGGCTTCTGCATAGCATTCTTCCAGAAGCTCTTCCAGCACATCCTGCTTCAGGAGTTTCAGTTCTCCTTCCTCCGCGATGCGGAATCCCGGGTCGATCCCGATCACATGGAAATGTTCCCGGATGACCGAGAGACAGAAGCTGTGTATCGTGGTGATCCGGGCGCTGTGGATCAGAGTGGCCTGCCGCTCCAGACGTGCATCGCCCGGCCGTTCCGCCAGCTTCTTTTCAATGGCAGCGCCGATCCTCTCTTTCATCTCGGCGGCTGCCGCTTCCGTAAATGTCACAATGAGCAGACGGTCCACATCTGTCGGCGGGTCGTCCTCTGTCAGCCGCCTGATGATGCGTTCTACGAGTACCGCCGTCTTACCGGAGCCTGCCGCCGCGGAGACAAGGATATTACGATTTCTCAGGCCGATGACTTTCTGCTGTTCACTTGTCCATTTCACGCTCAACCTTCCGCACCTCCGTCATGTCGTTCTGTCCCAAGCATCATCTTTGCCACGGCTTCTTCCATAGAATATTTCTCCATTCTCCGGTATCCGCATCCCTCAATGCGGATGTCGAATCCGCAGATATCCCGGTACGGACAGTAATCACACCCGGTATCTCCACCCATTTCATAAGGCGCTGCCGACGCTTCTCCTGAACTGATCTCATCCCGGATCTTCATTTCTTTCTCCTGTGCGTATTTCAGGACCGCGCGGAATGTCTCGCCCGGCAGGGCCCGGGAATTTTTGCTCAGCGATCCGTCTTTATTCCGCCCTGCGGGAATCAGCAGGGAACTGCCTGTCAGGTCTCTCTCAAGATGGGAGATCACTGTCTCATCCCCGTTTACAAGGCCGTCCAGCCTCAGTTCTTTCAGGATGCTCTTCTCAACATCCTCATCCTTGTCTTTCCTGTCCACCAACGGATCCCGGATACGGTAATAAAAGATTCCTGCCGGAATGATCTCTTTGTCCGGGTATTTTCTCTTCTCTTCATCGAGCGCCGCATTCAGATAGACCGGGAGCTGCATCTGGAGCCCGTGATAAAGGGCGGTGATGTCAAAGCTCTTCATTCCTGTCTTATAATCTGTCACCTTTACATATACGCAGTCGTCATCTTCGCAGATATCGATCCGATCGATCTTTCCGCTGCCGAATTTCAGTTCATATCCTCCGGGCACAAAATCTCCTTTTTCCAACTGTCTCGTAAGCGCCCATACTGATCTGCGGATCAGGCGTTTGATCCTCGCGATCATGTATTCATTTCTGGCAGAGCTGAAAAGCACAGTATTTCCGTAATCGATCACGCTCTCCTCCACGCTCTCGTCGATCAGCTCGTCTCTCAGATCCTCAGGCATTTCTTCCCAGCGCATCTTCTCCCGGTCCGCCTTCCGCGAAAATCTCTCCAGTGACTGATGGGCGATATTCCCCAGATCCATCGCCTCAAAACCGTACTCTTCCCGGTCGGAGAGGCGCAGGCCATAGCTGAGGAAATGCGCGTATGCGCAGGAGGAGAACTGTTCCATCCGGGTCACACTGACGCGGTCCGGATCCGGATACAGCCGTTTTGCGCACTCCGGTCCCAGTTCCGGGTACTCACGCCGCAGAAATCCCGCATCCAGGATTTTTTTCAGGACACCTCTGCTCTTATCGTCTCTCCGGAACCATGTGTAAAGTTCCTTCCAGTTGCTGTCCACACCGGATCTGCGGTCCCTGACTCCTTCCGCTACTTTCAATATCCCGGTCTTTCTGGTGAGCTCAGTCTCTGCCATCGTCCGTTTCTCTTCATCGACTGTCTTAAGCCCGGGGAAGAGGCGTCTGATATCAGATATCAGGTAAGCCGGGCGCAGGCTTTTTCCGTCTCCGGACACTTTGGACCATGAAAGATACAGATATTCCGATGGCTTCGTCAGATTCATATAGAGATAAAATTTCTGTATATAGGCCTCCTCTTTCGGTCCCGGAGACAGAGCAATGTCCCCTTTTAAGAACTGCTCTCTGTCCCGCTCGGAAAGCAGGCCTCCCGCTCCTGCATTTCCGGGAAGCAGAGTTTCATTTGCGCCGACAAAGAACAGAGCTTTTATATTCTTGATCCTCGTCCTCTCCACATCACCGACGACCACCTGATCCAGACTGGGCGGGATCACACCCACTTTTGCCTCTTCCAGACCCGCGTCCAGCAGATCACAGTATTCCTTCAGTGAAATCTGCTCGTCTCCCAGAAGTTCCACGAACTTGTCGAACAGCTCCAGCACGATCCGATAGATCTGCGCGTACTCTTTGGACAGCGCAAGTTCTCCCGTTTCCTGAAATTTCCGCTCCATTTCGCCGAGCTGTTCCTGCATCTTCTCCGCGGAGATAAACTCATAGACCGCCAGCGTCACATCACGCACGGTCTTCTTTCTCTGCTTCAGGACAAACACCAGATTCCGGGTCTTCTCCACGAACCGGACTCTCAGATGGTTCAGGCTCTGAAGCTCTGTCTCACCGGCTTCCGAAGTCTGTCTCACCCACGCCTGCTGCCATTTCTTATAACCTTTAATCCCCAGCGCAAGACAGTAATTTTCCATCCGGTCCACCTCTTCGTCAGTGAACCCGCACAGGCCGGTGCGCAAGAACCGGAATACGCTGTCATAGGTAAAATTCTCTTCCGCCATGGCAAGAAGACTTCTTAAATATTCCACAAACGCGTTGAGCAGGATGCTCTTCTTGTGGTCCATAAATACAGGAATGTCAAACATGCCGCACGCCTTTTCCAATGCGTCCGCATACACGTTCATGTCTGCCGTGATAACCGCAATATCACGATACCGGTATCCCTTCTCCCTTACAAGATGCCGGATACCCTCCGCAGCATACTGCGCCTCTGCCCGGGGATTGCGCGCCTCGTGGAGAGAGACGGCTCCGGCTTCCCGGAGATACTGATTCCCGGAATACCGGAACAATTCCGACTCAAGAAACGCCATCTCCGCATTGTTTTCAAAGCGCTTCGGCGGTTGCCGGTACAAATACACCGGATCTTCCAGCTCTGTCTTTGTATCCCGCGCAATCTTCATAAGGGAAGTCACCATCTGCTTACTCAGCGCGAAGAGCTGATACGGATGGCGGTATACAAAGGGATCTTCCCGCTCATCCATCTCCACGGTGATCATGACCTTGTCGCACACTTTCAGAAGTTCTCCCAACAGCCTGTCCTGAACCGGTGTGAATCCGGTAAACCCGTCCATTGCCACGACGCTTCCCTTTAAGATATCCGACCGCGGTACAGCATCGCTCAGTACATCCAGCATTTCTTCCTTTGTAATATACTTTTCGCTCAGGTAATCCTCAAATCCTTCATATACTTTCCGGATATCTTTCAATTTGTAGTAGAGATAGCTGTCCGGACTGATGCTGTCCATAAATTCATCCAGCCGCTCAAAATCCACTCCATACTGTGTAAACTCTGATATGACCGACTTCACCTCGCTGATATATCCCTGCTTCTTCAGATTCCCTTTCAGCACCGTGAGTTCATCTTCATAATTTCCCGCGATCTTCCTCAGGATCAGGTTCTTTCCCTCATCGTCAAGCACTGTCCGGCTGTCCTGCCCCACCTCTTCAAACACTCTGTGGGCAAGGCGGCCGAAACTCAGGACATCGATATTCATGATCCCGCCTTTGGGATGCATCAGGCACAGATCCTTCTGTGTCTGCATCGTAAACTGCTCCGGCACAAGTACAAGATAATTCTTCTCCGGATACCGGATGGACTGCTCTATCACACTCTGATACAGGCAGTGGGATTTTCCGCTGCCCGAATTTCCGAATATAAACTGTAATGACATAAATTTACTCCTTGCATCCCGTCTCACCGATAAGATTTAGCGCGAATCATCTTCGCCTGTCAGAACCGGGACAAAAATCTCCCTGTATCTCTGTTCAGCAAATTCTATGATCTCCCGCTCCAGCCTTTCATACCGCTCCATAAGCCTGTGCCCCTCCGGGCTCACCTGCGCCATTCCCCCGCTCTTCCCGCCGGGGCTCCGCTCCACCACCGGACACCCCAGTTCTTTTTCCGCAGTCCGGATCAGCGACCATCCTTTGCTGTAGGACATACCGGCTTTCTCGCAGGCGTCCCGCACATTCCCCAGCACGTCGATCTGTTTTAGGAGCACCATCATGCCCGGCCCGAAGAAAGGTTCGTTGCGCATAAGCTGCAGCTTTACTTTCGGGTGAATATCCGCCTGTTTCTCTGTCGCTGCCAGTTCTTCAAAATGATCCTCGCTCCTGGCGCGCAGGATTACCCCGTTGTCTTCAACCGGAAGAAGATAAATCTCAGCCCCGGACGCGTCAAGGGCGCCTTTCAGTCCCCGTTCGCCTTTATACTCTGCGATGCCTCCTGCAAGTCCTGCGTCGATCAGGACAGGATGGCCTTTCCGGTCCCCGCAGACCGGGATCACCACCGGGGCGTCCTGCGCAAGCATCATTTCCAGTGTATTTTCTGTAAAAAGGGGAACATCTGCCGGGCAGAAAAAGAAACGCTCACAGTTCTTCAGGTACTGAAAGCCTTTGACTGCAAGATCCAGCATCTGCACATTCTCATAATCCCCGCACCGGAGGAAAGCCGCACCCAGCTTCGCAAGGCTCTTCTCTGTCTCCTTTGCGCGATAACCCGTCACTATAACTACATCCTCCACTCCGGCGCGGCGGAACGTATAGATCATCCGCCTCAGCATGGCGCCGGCGTCTGTATTTTCCAGTTTGTCGTATGCCCGGAAGCCGCCCGGCGTTCCCGCGGCGGCGATCACTGCTCCGGTTCTCATACAGTCCCCTCCTTCGGTTATCTTTTCATACCTGTCTGGTCAATTTACAATTCCGATCCACATTTTTTAAGAATTATGATTTTTTATTGAACGGATCTGAAGTTCTGATTTCATAATTAAAATACTGCTCCTGAAAGGCAACCTGCTCCTCTATTTCTTCTGCAGAGTATGTTTTCCCGACAGGCGCCACCACCCATTTTTCTTCTACATCATCATAGCGGTGGATAACAGCGATCACTCTGCCTGTAAATTCTTCTACCGGATAATCCACACCCAGAATATATGCGTCCTGTTCTTCCCCGTCCGGTGACATTATACCTTTTATGTATCCATAATTGATCGGATAGAATATATCTCTGTGGTTTGGGTGATAACTCCCCATCGGTCTGTCAACCGTTACTTTCACTGTTTTTCCTATCGTACCCAATTTCTCAACGCGTTCCTGTTCTTATAAATTCTATTAATGCTTCCACATCGTCAAAATCATCGTAGTCACCATTGATACCCTCCCGATGATAAATTATGCCTTTACTCTCATTCCGTTCAAGACACTCTAAAAGGCATTCTTCGCCATACCTTCTGGCAAACTCAGTGAAAGCATATGGTTTAATTTTGCCTAATAAGCCTTTTCTACATTTTTCGTTGCACTCATAACAATGCCAGATTTTTTTAGAAATCGAGCATCTTCTGTTTTCGCACCGGTCTTTATCCGGGCACTTGCCCGAATTACAGCCATTGCAAGATACGTTTTCAGAGCATAAGCAACAGGCAAGTCCGCATCTGGCGATTCCCAGTTCACGTTTCACAGTAACACCTCCTGATTTTCAGCCCCCACTATCACATTGCCATCCTCAAAAGCAGACCGCTTTTGACTACATTTTGCACAAAGAATCTTGCCGCCATTTTTACACCTCATCTTAAACTGACCGTGTGGACTGATGTTTATTAGTATATCATGTTTCTCTGCGAATAGTGAGAAAGATCATATGAACGCATTGCTTTTTCGGTCGAGTAGACCTGCCAAAAATGTTTTACAGGTCCCGGAATTTCTGCCCTCATTGTAGCAAAATCCTTACTGGCTCACAAACGAATGTCCATTTACAAATAATTTATCTCATCCTGCAATTTTGCCAAAAACCTGCCTGCATGTGCGCCGTCCATCTGAGTGTGATGGAACTGAAAAGACAGGGCGAGATAATACCGAAACCATTTCTTTTTATATCTGCTCCAAATGATGAACGGATTATTGAATATGCCGCTGTTCATACCAACGGCTCCATCTATTTCCGTGTCTATGATAGCAGATGTGCCGATGACCATGCTATTTTCAGATAAATCCCTGTCCCGGCAGCTTGCGGCAACCTGAGCCGTATATTTCAGATACTGCTCGTTGAATTTATTTAGATCAGCGTCATACGAAAGATCACAGGAGCTGACTTCACCATCTTTATTTTTTACAATAGTGTTTACTGAGATTGTGTCGTACTGTATGAGCTTATCGCCCACCGGAAGAGTATAGAACTCTTTTATATTTACAGCGGCTCTGCCGATACAATAATCTAGCAGCATATTGAATTTCAGATTCCTTTTCCTGCTAACCTTGATCAGATTAGTGACATCAAAAGTCTTAAAAAAAGTTACCATTGGATTTGGCGCCTTCATCCAAAGTGCGTAAGCCGCAGCCCGTGTTGTATCATTTGCATTTACTTCTTTAGGCATAGTGTCCTCCGATTTTCAGTTTCTCATAATTACATTCTTGATTTTCAGCTCAACAGTGCGCCATTCCCGCGCGGCTCCACATACTCTCATTATACAGAATGACCGTCCGAAAAGGAATCCCCATTTCTCCCGGTGTCCGGGCACAAAAAGAGCAGGGAACCTGTTTCAGGATTTCCTGCTCGATAGTGACATTGGCGGGCGGCTGGAATTCAGTTTTAAAAATTAAGACCGGGGTGCTCCTATAAAGTAATGTAATGCAAAACAATGTCTTCATAGTGCCCGTCTTTCATAAGAAACCCGCCGGGAATGGTGCCGAGCCGGACGAATCCCAGCTTCTCATACAGTTTCAGCGCATATCTGTTGGAGGCGACCACTGCGTTAAACTGCAGGATACGAAAGCCCAGTTCCTTTCCTTTCTGCAGGCAGTGCGTTACCGGTTTTTCACCGATATGCTGTCCCCGCAGGTCCTTTCGGACTGCATAGCTGGCATTGCAGATATGCCCGCAGCGCCCGATATTATTCGGATGAAGAATATACAGTCCCGTGATCTCGCCGTTCTCTTCATCACAGGCAAAACCGGTAAATGACTGTTCCCGGAAGAACTTATCTCCCGTTTCTCCGGTCAGTAATTCTGTCTGGGGAAACGCTTCCCCGTCCTCCACGACCTGATTCCATATATTTACCGCTTCATTTATATCTTCTTTTTTGTATTCTCTTATCCGGATTACCATCTTTTGTCTCCTCTGTTATCCCAAACATACACTGTAATTTTATCAGTATCGTTTCATCCGCTGTTTCAGTGGAAGCCGCGTTTACCGGAAATAATGGTCGCCCAGCTGGTATCCGCCCCCGCCTGTACTGAAGTACAGACAGTCTCCGATCGGATTGCTCCCGGCCAGCGCGTCTGCTGCCGCCTGCATCGCGGATTCTGTATAACCGTCGTTTGCAAGGACCGAGTCCAGCCATCCTGTCATCGCCGGCGTAAACTGTCCGGACTGATAGATCACGTCCGTGATCGTATCCGGGAAATCCCCGCTGCGCACACGGTTCATGACGACCGCCCCGACAGCTACCTGTCCGTCATAAGGCTGATTTCCCGCTTCACAGAAGATCAGCGCCGCCAGAAGCTCCTGCTCGTAAGACGATGCGTTGACTGCCGATGCCTGTTCTGCCTGCTCCTGTGCTTTTTTCTCAGCCTCCTGAGCCGCCTTTTCCTCCGCGATCCTCTTCGCCTCTTCTGCCGCTTTCTTCTCTTCTTCCACCTTTTCCAGATAGGCTTCATAAGCTTCTTCTGCCGCGGCTTTTGTCCCGCTCACGGCAGCTTCCTGAATATCCGTTACAGTATCTGCGAAATCCCATGAAACCTCTTCCTGTACGTTCTCTTGGACAGGTTCGGATCCAGCCGTGTAAACTTCCTTGTCCGCAGCCAGACTTGTGAATCCGGTCAACAAAGTTACGCTGGCAGTGGCAGCGTAAAACATACGGAAAAACCGCCTGTTCTGATTATATTTCATATACTCCTCCTCTAACATATTGCAATATCTTTACAAACTTCTTTTAAATATATATGCTATTATTTTCAGTTTCATTACGGATATTACAAATTTGTTACAGGCGGTATTTTAATATAAACTTTTCAACTTGTCAACTTTTTTGTTTCATTTAGAACAGCCGCATTCTGAAAACCGGACTGATCTTTTTATAGATAAGGAATACAACAGCTGATACGAGCACACCTTTCAGGATATTGAACGGTGCCGCCGCGAAGAATACGAATGTAGTCAGACTGTTGATCGCCGGGTTCACCGCTGCTCCCATTTCTACGAGAGCATCTATCGGCATTCCGAATGCTGCGGCATAAGTCGGTAAAAGGATAAACGCATTCACCGCGCATCCGATCACCGTCATTGTAACAGTGCCTGCAGCCATACCGATAAGCGCTGTCGTTCTCGTACGTTTTCTCCTGTAGATCAGACCTGCCGGGACACAGAGGGAACAGCCGATGATGAAGTTTGCCAGCTCGCCGACGCCCGCCGTATCCGTTCCTGTAACTACAAAGTTGAGCAGGATCTTCACAAACTCGATGAGCGCTCCCGCAAAAGGACCCATGGCGAAACACCCTACCATGACAGGGACTTCGCTGAAGTCAATCTCGTAGAACGACGGAGCAAAGGGCAGTGGAATCTCAAAAAGCATCAGGATGACCGCTATCGCTGAGAGCATGCTGATATTTACAAGCGCTCTGACACCGAGCTTCCTTTTCACCTGTCCATGCTGCCGCACTGTTGTTTTTGTTTCTGTACTCATTTTTCTTCTCTCCTTTTTCCGGCGCAAATGCGGTATATTATTCTGAAAAAGGCAATCTTCACGGAAACTACAGCCGTCGGTATTCCGGGCAGATCCGGATTTCGGTTCGCCGCAACCGCAATAAAACCCCGGAAATCTCTTTCCGGGGTTAATTCCTCATACAACGGACCGCCTGATACACGTATAAATACAGACAGTTATAAATCTCTTCTCTCATCCAGACTGTACTGTCGGTACCGGAATTCCTTCTTATCAGAAGGTCACCGGTTCGGCTGCTGTAAAGCAGTTCGCGGACTATACCGCCGGTTGGGACTTGCACCCGACCCCGAAGATTTTATTCCTTTTACGTATAATAATATAACTCTTTATATACTGGATTGCAATCTTTTTTTTCGTATTGTTCATAATCCATTCAAAGGTTGAACACACTTTTTACACATCTCTTCTCTATACTATAATTGTTCTTAAGAAGAACACTTTTTCATAAACTTTTTCCCCCTTTGAGCCACAGAAATGTGGCTCTTCCTTTTTTATATTTTGATTGTTTCATTTTGAATTTTCCGCAAAAAAATGCCGGACACCCGGAGTGTACGGCATTTTGACGGTCCATCACGATTATAAAAATTTTCCTCTCATTTTCCCCCATAAATGTATCTGCACATAGTCATATGCCCTGTCATAGATAAACAGAGCAATCTGTCCGCCCGCAACTGCAGCCGCCATAATTCCGGCTGATGCCGACTGTCCAAAGAGCAGTTCGCGAAAAAACAGTACTATCGGTATATATACGATATTAAAGATCACATATTTCGCGATCCAAAAAACCGTGTATCTCCGTGTCATCTCCGGGTGTTTCTCAAGCCATCTCCAGACAGCCTCGATTCCCCAGATATACAATCCCATGGCCGCGAAAGTAAGAACATAAAATTTGTTCGGCGCAGTAATCGCTCCCAGCAGGATCGCGGCCAGATAAAAGACGCCGCCGGTCTTCAGCCCGAACTCTCTCACAACGATCCCCACAAAAAAAGAAGCCGCTGCAAGCAGAAACAGCGTGCTTGTCTCAATAATGCTTCCAAGTGCCATAAACACTACAGTGAGCGCCAGCAGAAGACCTCCCAGCGCCACTGTCTTTGCCTTTACATACATAAACAAAGATCTCCTCCCATACATTCGCAGCATGTATCGGCAAGCCACAAATCACAGCAGAGATTTCCCGTACCGCAGGACGCATTTCCTCCCGTGCCGTAACCATTGCCATAAGGACTGTTCTGATATCTCCTGCTGCTGAAATCAAGCTGGTTTAAGAGCTGTCTGTACTGCATGTTATTCGGTTCCATATTGACTGCCTGAGCCGCATGGTCTCTTGCCAGCACATTATTGCCGAGTCCGGCATTTGCGCAGCCGCTCAGATAATACCAGAAAGCAGACCTCTCAGAAACCTGATCCAGCGTGTTAAGAGCCTCGCGGAAACGTCTGTTATTGATATAGTTGACAGCTGCCTGCAGCCTCGGATCCTGCTGCGCATTTTGATAACTGCCGTATCCGCCGGAATTTCCGTAGGAAGAACCTCCATAGGAGTACCCTCCCGAGGAACCGCCGGAAGAAGAGCCTCCCCCGGAGGAACTGCCGGAAGCGCGCTCACGCATGATCATATCATAAGCTTCCTGCACTTCCTTAAATTTCTCTTCTGCCAGATCCGCCAGCGGATTATCCACATTAGCATCCGGATGATATTTCCGCGTCAGGTCGCGGTACGCTTTCTTTATCTCATCATCTGAGGCGTTCGGAGATACTCCGAGTACCTCATATGGGCTTTTATTCATTTTCTCTGTTCCTCACTTCTCTTCATCAGTATCTTATTATATCGATTCCAAACCCCATCATACAATATATTGCGCAAAATGTCCACATCTACAAGGCATGGAAGCCGTTCAAATTCCGCCGTACTCTCCGCGATCATCATACAGAGGATCTGTTTGATCCTCTGCTCATAATCCGGTTCTCCATAAATCTTTCTCAGCGGATTATACCTGTCCTTCTTCAAATCCTTCGCCAGATCCTCATACGCGTCCATAAGATAGATAAATTTCCCGAGGAAAAATCCCATTTTCCGAAGATTTCTCTCCCACATATCCTCACGGTAGAGAAACAGTTCTTCCATCAATCGGCCAAAACACCCCGCCGTCCGGTCAAGGTCCATACTGTTTTCCTTCTCGCACATCGCAAGCTCTGCCAGAGAGCTCCTGATCGCCTCGCTCTGCCTCGGATACTGCTCTATGATCTTTTTCACTCTGCCGTGGATCACGCTTTTCGCCATATAACTTGTAACTTTCCGGTCATCTCTCCAGTCATCATCCATATGGTAATATGCGAGCAGCACGTTCATGGCTGCCGCATAGGAAGTGATCTCATTTCTCAACATCATCTGTCTCTTGACCGGATGGGCTTTGCACCGGTGCTTCTCCGAATCCGCAACATCTTCATACAATGAGGACAAAAGGATAATGGCAAATGTCATATCATAGGTAAGCGTCATCTGCCCCATAAAGCCGTACTCTTCTTTCAGTACCCGGCAGAGTCCGCAGTAATAAGCTCTGTATTTCTTCAGGTCTTTTACTTTCAGTTCCGGTTCGCATATCGTAACATAACCAAACATATACTGCTCCTGTTTTTATATCTTTTTCGCTCTGGATTACATTCTGCGCAATCATTATACCATGTGCCCCACAGCCGGAATATAATTTTTTTTAAATATTTTACAGACGTTAAAAACCGAAATTTCCACAAACTCCGGTTAAAACTGTCTGTATCTTAAATTGTCAACATTTTGAAATATGCAGTTGACAATTTATATCTCATTCTTTATACTGCTAATCGAAATAAAATACTGTATGTGAAAGGCGTACGACTATGAAAGATAATAGAGAAAATGTTGACAATATACATGTTCAAATGAGCAAGACAAAAAACATGACCGTAATCGGTCTTATGACAGCCGTAATCTGCATCATTGCGCCGTTTTCCATTCCGGTCCCCGTAAGTCCTGTCCCCATCTCTCTGACAAATTTTATAATCTTTATAACAGTTTACATACTGGGAATGAAATCTGCTTCAATCTGCGTGATCCTGTATGTCATGCTCGGAACCGCCGGACTCCCTGTTTTCTCTTCATTCAGCGGCGGTCCGGCAAAACTCGCCGGACCGACCGGCGGCTATCTGGCCGGCTTTATCCTTCTCGCTCTCATACAGGGATTCTTTCTTGAACATTTCCCGGGGAAAAAACATACCGCCATCCCGGGGATGATCCTCGGAATGGCGGTATGTTATACTTTCGGAACCATATGGCTGGCATGGCAGACCGGTCAGAGCTTCACCGCGGCTCTGACGATCGGCGTACTGCCATATCTGCCGGGCGATACGGCAAAAATCATTATAGCTTCAATTGCCGGACCGAAACTGCGGACCGCAGTCCGGAAAACACGAATTTACTCAGCCTGAAGAACTATATAAGCCCCGTCTTCTACAGCCACCACTGTGGGCTCTTTGGACGGCTCTCCATCCTCGCTCCATGTGATCTCTTTTCCGGTAAGTCCGTCAATTGTGATCTCTGTCATAGCTTCTTTCATAGCCTCGCAAATATCAGAGATGCTCATATCCGGTGTAATGTCTGCCTGCTCGGCCGCAGCCTTGATCACATACAGGCAGTCATAAGCGTCTGCGGCAAACTGGATCGGTGTGTCGCCAAACGCTTCTTCATAGTTCGCAACGAATGTCTGCGTTTCCTCGTCCTCAGCATCCGGGGTAAACGGCGTAAGGAACATCAGACCTTCTGCAAGAGACGCATCGAATCCTTCTACGTCGAGCAGTCCGTCCATACCGTCAACGCCGAACCACGCCGGCGCGTATCCTGCCCTGTCGGCCTGCGCGAGTATCAGAGCAGCCTGCTGATAGTAGATCGGAAGGAACACAAGCTCTGCTCCGCTGTCTTTTGCTTTCTGGATCTGTACCGAGAAATCTGTGTCGCTGTCTTGCGTAAACGCCTCGGCAGCAACGATCTCAAGGCCTTTTTCCTCTGCCTCAGACACAAAATTCTGATATATACCCGTTGAATATGTGTCAGAGCTGTCATAGATGATCGCCACTTTTGTTGCAAGTCCGTTGTCTGCGATATAATCCGCAGAAACAGTACCCTGACTCGGATCAGAGAAGCACATGCGGAACGCATTGTCATACTGGATACTGTCTACTGCCGTGGCTGACGGTGTGAGCTGGAACATATTATCAGCATGTGATTCCTCGACAACCGCTGTACAAGGTGTAGACGTAACTGTTCCGACCAGCATCTGCATCCCCCAGTCTTTCAGAGTATTATACGCGTTGACGGATTTTTCGGAATCTCCCTGGTCATCCTCAAACTGATACTCAATCTGGTATCCGTTGATACCACCGTCCGCGTTAATCTCATCTACTGCGAGCTGAATGCCGTTCTGGACAGCTGTTCCGTAGATTGCAGTATCTCCTGTGATCGGTCCGATACCGCCGATTTTGAACGTAGTAGCGTCAGAATCTCCTTCACCGCTCCCACTGTCACTGCTGCTTCCGCATGCAGCCAGCGAAAGCACCATGGCTGATGCAAGCACAAGGGCAGCAGCCTTTTTTAACATTTTCATAATAATTCCTCCTTGATATATAATGGCTATTTTATGGTAAACTTACCCGGCAAATTTGTCAAGGAGAAAAACAGCGGCACAGCCGCCGTCAACACGTCGGCGCGGTTTCCCGAATGGAGCGGCCTGAGCTGTTCCTTTTATATCTCATAAACACTGAATTTATCGAATATCTCTACTTCATCCGTCTCCACATTCAGTACCAGAGGCTTTGAAAGATCCAGGCTGAAGATTCCGAGAAATGATTTTGCATCTACAACTTTTCTTCCTGAAACCAGATCGAACTCTCCCTTTACATTTGAAATGTCTTTTGAAAATCTTGCGATCATGTCATAAGAATCAAGACGGATATTTATTGTCTTTCTCAGCAAGTATTACACAATATTTTTCAGAACCGTATCTTGTAATCCGATTTGCATCATGTTAAAATCTGCGTAAT
>CAZJRY010000039.1:0-17483 GCA_964548625.1 uncultured Mediterraneibacter sp. | reverse complement strand
GTTGAATATTTATCTGGGAAAGATGGATGAAGCGATTTATTATCCCCCGACATATTTCCGTAAAGGAGTTATCAGGCGGGGTTAAAACGTTGATGTTGATGGCTTTTGATGATTCAGGAAAGATTTTTAACGCATCCGCATGCGGCGACAATTGTGCTAAGTGGATTTTAAAGATTGGCGGGCAGAAAGACCTGACGATTAATCTGAGGCATATCATGGATTTCGGAAATGGCGATTTTCAGGCAAGAATCTCAATACCGGAGAGATAGTCCACAATATGTCAGAATTTGTATAGGGGGAGCGGATATGAAGGGGAAGCATAAAGTTGTTGTCCGGAATAACAGACCGCATTATGAGTTTGAGATAAAAAGAAATATTACGGTCATACAGGGAGACAGTGCCACAGGAAAGACTACGCTGATCAATATGCACAGACAGGCTGAAAATCTGGGAGAATCCAGCGGGATAAATCTAATGTGTGATGTACCATGCAGAGTACTGGAAGGTCAGAACTGGAAACTGCTTCCGGAGAATCTGCCAGGAAATATTTTCTTCGCAGATGAAGACAATAAGTTTATTAATACGGCAGAGTTCGCAGAAGCAGTACAGGGGGCAGATAATTATTTTGTATTGATAACAAGAGAAAATCTCTATAATCTTCCATACAGTGCAGAAGAAATCTATGGTTTGCGCTCTTCGGGGAAATATCAGAATACCGGAAAAGTATATCAGCAGATGTAGATATATTCCAATATTCAAGACGTTCCTGTCAAACCTGAAAAAAATTATCACTGAAGATTCAAATTCCGGCTATGACTTTTTCGAGGCGGTAAGCAGAGAAAAAAGGATATGCTGTGAAAGTGCCGGTGGTAAATCTAACATTTTCAGTTCGCCGAAAGATGTGGGAAACGAAGAAATTTGCGTTGTTGCAGACGGAGCGGCGATTGGCCCAGAGATGAACCGTCTGTATAAACAGTGTGAGAAATATCAAAACATTAAACTATATTTACCGGAATTATTTGAATGGATCATTTTAAAGTCGGGACTGATCGAAGGGAAGAAACTTAAGGAAATACTTGAGAAACCATAGGAGTATATTGACAGCAGAGAATTTCTCAGTTGGGAGAGATATTTCACGAAACTGCTGACGAATACAACGCAGAGCACATACCTGAAATATAATAAATCAAAATTAAATGGCGCATATTTACATGAAAAGAATAAAGAGCAGATTCTCAGAAGTATAGAGGGTATCAGGCTGTAAATGGCGGACTATGCCAGAGGTCTGACCGTCCGTCTGCCATGCAGCGGTTCGAATCCACCCTGCGGGTGCATTCTCACCGTATGGCGTCCGACATATAGCAGAATTACCGCTAGTTGTCACTTGCAAGCGAGCCTGCAACGAATGGTGAACTAAGCCATGCGGCAGTTCGAACCGCCCCTGCGGGACGTTTCTCACTGTATGGCGTGCGCCATATACTGGGATTATCGTTAGACGTCAACTGCAAGTAAACTTGCGTGACGTCTACCAATAATCCCACCGCATGTCTTTCTGGTTTAACATATCCTCGGCAGTTGCATGCCGGTCAGTTTGGCGAGGATTCTCCTGCCGCCTATGGGGGTTTTGAGGAGGACTTTGCCGGGCATGTCTTCGGTTACGGTGCCGATACGGGCAGCGTTCTCTCCGCCGGGGACTTTTTTTATTGCATCGAGGACTGCTTCGGCGGCTTCCGGAGCGCAGACTGTGAGCATCCGTCCCTCGCAGGCGCAGTAGAGCGGGTCGAGGCCGAGCATATCGCAGGCTGCTTCTACCGCGGGATCGACGGGGAGCGCCGCTTCATCCAGTTCGATGGAGAACGGCATCTGTTCTGTGAATTCATTGAGTGTGGTGGCGACTCCGCCTCTGGTGGGATCGCGCAGGATACGGATCGAAGCGGACAGATCCGTCGATTCGGCGGTCATACCGGCGGCTTCAAGGGCTGCCGAACTGATCCTGTGGAGCGGCCGGCAGTCGGAGACGAGAGGGCTGTTTTCGCGGAGAAGTCCGGAGCGTGCCATCATAACGGCGGCGCCGTGACAGCCGATGGTTCCGCTGACGAGAACAGCGTCCCCCGGACGAATAGCGGATTTTCCGGGGAGGACGGCTCTCCGGAAGCCGATTCCTGCAGTATTGATATAGATTCCGTCGCCCTTACCGGAATCTACGACTTTTGTGTCGCCGGTCACGACGGATACGCCGGCTTCTTTCGCCTCATCCGCGATCGAAGAGACGATGCGTTTAAAATCAGAGAAAGAAAAGCCTTCTTCTAATATGAAAGACAAGCTCAGGTACTTCGGGATTCCGCCGGTCATACACAGATCGTTTACCGTTCCGCATACAGAAAGCTTCCCGATATCTCCGCCCGGGAATTTCCACGGGGAGACGACGAAGCTGTCTGTTGAGAATACCAGTGTGTCGCTGCCGCCCAGAACGGCGCCGTCCCCAAGCTGAGAGAGCGCTTCGTTATCAAATGCGGGCAGCAGGACCGACTCGATCAGTTCCGAGGTCTTTAGACCGCCGCTTCCGTAATCAAGAGTAATTCTATCATCCTTTATTCTGTCATTCATGGTAATTACCTCTGTTTCCCTATTGTTCGCGTTTTATTCCCGCGGGCAGCGATCCGGGCGGACATGCAGGCATGTACATTTGGCGGCTGCCGCGAGGGTCAGATATGTTTGTTTTTATCCGTACTGATATGCCGTGGCACAGGCGCCCTCGCCTGAAACCATGCACGGTCCCACGGGGTTATCCGGAGAGCAGACTTTTCTGAACAGGGGACATTCCGCAGGCCGCATGACGCCGCGTATGATCTGGGCGCAGCGGCATCCGGGTATCTCTTTTTCTTCCGCCGGAGTGAGAGAGAATTTTTTTATGGCATCCCACTGTGCGTATTCCGCCCGGATCTGATAGCCGCTGTCCGGGATCTGTCCGAGCCCCCGCCAGTCGGATACCGAGGGGCAGAATACCTGTTCCGTCAGCGCCATGGCGGCGGGGTTTCCGTTCTGCCGGACAAGCCGGGTATATTCATTCTTTAATTCCGGCGTCCCCTGTGCGAGCATTTCTGTCAGTTCCAGGATGGAATACAGGAGGTCTCCGGGTTCAAAACCGCTCACAACACCGGGCAGGCGATAATCTTTCGGGAGAAAGGAAAAGCCGTCGGCCCCGATGATGGCGGCCACGTGTCCGGGACAGAGAAATCCGTTTACCGCAAAGTCGTCAGACTCAATGAGGGAACGGATGGCCGGTTCTGTTCTCTTTAGCAGGCACAGTACGGAGAAGTTTTTCAGCCCCCGGGCGGACGCTTCCAGAATACAGGCGGCGGTTCCGGGAGCAGTGGTCTCGAATCCGACTCCGAGAAAAATGACTTCTGTATCAGGGCGCTCTTCCGCGATCCTGACCGCGTCCATCGGAGAATAGACGGATTCTGCTCTGCCGCCGTCGGCGCGGCGCGACAGAAGGCTGTCTCCCTGCGCGGATCCGGGGACTCGCAGAAGATCTCCGTAACTTGTGATAAGCACTCCCGGTCTCCGGGAAAGGTCAAGGGCCGTGTCGATCATATTTGAAGGGGTGACGCAGACCGGGCAGCCGGGACCGGAGAGTAGCTGTACATTTTCCGGCAGTATGCTTCTGATGCCGCTGCGGGCGATCGCCATGGTGTGCGTTCCGCAGATTTCCATCAGGCGGACCGGGCCGGTCGTATCACTGAATTTTCTGATCTTATCGAGAAGCAGAGGCACATCTTTTGGGTTTTTAAAATAGCTGTCATAGAGCATTTTTTATCTCCTCCAGAAGCTCCATGTTTGCCAGAGCTTCCTTTTCCGACATTTTTTCAATGGCAAATCCGGCGTGCACCATAACGTAATCGCCCGGCCGGGCGTCTGTGATAAAGTCGATGCGGATATCCTGCGTAAGTCCGCCGGATTCACACTTCGCAAGAGTGCCTTCTATTTTACTGATCTTCATAGGCATTGCCAAACACATAAGTTATAATCCTCTTTTCTTCTTACTAATGCCGGGGCACAACCCCCCCCGGCTACGATGACTGAACTGTTTTATTTTCTCCGGAGAACGTCCGTCTGAAACCGGCGATGGCAAGCTGCCCTAAAGCTATCCCCTCATCGTTTGCGGATACCCGATGATGAGTATACACCGTAAATCCGTTCTCTTCCAGCATGGAAGTGATGCCATGCAGGAGGAACCGGTTCTGGAAAACTCCGCCGGAGAGGACGACAGGAAGCCGGTCGGGATTCAGCGCCGCGCACTGGTCCGCCGCCATGCAGACAAGGGTCGCCATAAAGCGCAGGGCGAGAAGATGTTTGTCTTTATGCTGCTTCAGGTCGTCTGTGAGGCTGCGGATCATCGGTCTGGTGTCAAAGATACGCATACCGTCCTGCCCATAAAATGTGACAGGCAAGGAGAGTGTCCGCAGGGATGATCCCGCAGATAACTGTTCGGGTGTCTCTGCCGGGGAGAGGGATTCCACGAGAGCGGCGCCCTCTCCCTCGTAGCCGGTTTCCGGACGTTTTAGAATGAGAGAGCAGACTCCGTCGAACAGCCGTCCGATGCTGCTGGCAGCCGGAACAGACTGCGGCGACGTTTCCGTCAGCTCGGACAACATCCGGCATTTTTCTTCCGGAAGCGGCACCTGTGAGTAATCGATATCAGAAGGATCACCCGTATGCTGTGCCGCGTCTGCCACAAGCGAAAGCGCGATCCGGCCGATCTCACGGACAGCCCGGTCGCCGCCGGGCAGGAGTATCGGACGGATCGACCCGGCACGCCGAAAGCTTTCATAATCTCCGATCAGGAATTCTCCGCCCCATACAGTTCCGTCTGTTCCCAGCCCGGTACCGTCCCAGATGATCCCGAAGCATGGTCCGTTCAGATCATTGTCTGCCATGCAGGACGCCATATGCGCCCAGTGGTGCTGGACCTGAATGAGCGGAACCTGATCTGACGCGGCGCGCCGTCTGGCTTCGCCGGTGGACAGATAGTCCGGGTGCAGGTCGCAGACATAGAGAGCGGGTTTCAGCCGGAAGAGTCTTTCGTAAGTCTGCATTGCCCTCGTGTAGTGTTCAAATGTTTCGGCGTTTTTCAGATCGCCGATATAAGGACTCAGGAAAATATGGGAATCCCCGCCCAGTGCAAAGGAGGCCTTCTGTTCAGCACCCATTGCAAATATGCCGTCGGCGGATACAGGGGTACAGTCACTGCATGGCAAAACACTGTCGGAAACACTGCCGGTCGGTGATCCGGCTGCTTTAACCGATAATCTCAATTCCAGCGGGCGGGGAGCATAGCCACGGCTTCTGCGGAGAAAATAAGGCTGTCCCAGCCATTCGGATACTAAAGAATCATCGCACCGGTTTGCGATCCTGCGGTCATGCAGCAGGAAACCGTCCGCAACGTCTGCAAGCGCGCTCAGCGCGGCTTCGTTATCTGTGAGCACGGGACAGCCCGGTACA
Organism: uncultured Mediterraneibacter sp.; assembly: GCA_964548625.1. GTDB lineage: Bacteria > Bacillota > Clostridia > Lachnospirales > Lachnospiraceae > Mediterraneibacter. The sequence goes on along the minus strand of CAZJRY010000039.1, from coordinate 11,978 downwards.
TTTCCGCTCGTCATGACAAGGATGTCCGGTCCGCCGTAAGCGCCGTCGAGGAGCAGAGTGTGAAGGGGCGTATAGGGCAGCATCACACCGAGCCTTGCACTGAAGCTGAGGGCATCGAGCGCCCGGGCGGTCTGTGAGTCCTGTATATCCTGCGAGTTCTGCCGGTCCGATCTGTTTTTCCGCTTTGAGAGAAGGACGATCGGCCGCGCGGGACTTGTCAGAAGCTTTTCTTCTTCCGGCGTGATCCTGCAGATCCGGCGCGCCGCTTCAAGAGAACGGCACATGACGGCCAGAGGTTTTTCTGCCCTGTGCTTGTGTCTGCGCAGTCTGTATACAGCATCGGGATCCAGCGCATCACAAGCGAGATGGATGCCGCCGATGCCTTTGACCGCAAGGATGCCGCCGTTTGCAAGGAGCTCCTGAGAGCGGCGGAACGCGTCCTCACCGCTGACAGGCAGCGAAGACGAGGCAGGCGGCGCAGAAGAACATGCCGGCTGCTTGGAAGACGCGATATAGAAGACGGCCGGCCCGCATTCCGGGCAGCAGTCGGGCTGGGCGTGATACCGCCGGTCGTTGATATCGTTATACTCATCCTCACAGTCTCCGCACATGAGAAACTCTTTCATCACCGTCCGTTCCCGGTCATAGGGCAGCGCCTCGATGATGGTATATCTCGGCCCGCAGTTCGTGCAGTTGATAAAGGGATAACGATATCTGCGGTCTGACGGGGCGCGGAGCTCGGCTTCACACTCGGGACACATGGCAATGTCCGGAGAAATGAGAGTAGCGCCGGCTTTTATCCGGCTGCCGCGTATCGTAAACCGGTCGAAAGTTCCGGCATGCCGCGCCGGATCAGAAGAAGCATCTGCGCTTTCTGTCCGTACCGATCCGATATGCGCCATAGGCGGCGGGCAAGATTTCAGTTCCTCGATAAAACGCTCCAGTTCTTCAGGCTCCCCCAGAAGCATGCCCTCCAGTCCCGAGGAAGTATTGCGCGCCCAGCCGCAGATACGGTGCCGTGACGCAAGCCTGTGAAGAAAAGGGCGGAACCCGACACCCTGTACGATCCCTTCAACTTCAATGCGAATGGTTTTCATGACTGCGCTTTCCTGATCTGCTCCGTGATAAAGGCCGAGAGTTCCTGTATGCCGTCTCCGGTCCGGCTGCTGATACGAAAGAGGGGAGCGCCGGGATTTACAGTCTCATAGTTGTCGCGGACTTTCTTTTCATCAAAGTCAAAGTACGGCATCATATCGAATTTGTTCAGGACGAGACAGTCCGTATCCGTGAACATGAGAGGATATTTCTCTACTTTGTCGTCTCCCTCGGGGATGCTTAAGATCGTGATGCGGAGAGACTCTCCGATGCGGAACTCGGCGGGGCATACAAGATTTCCGATATTCTCCACGAAGATGACGTCCAGATTATCCAGAGGGAGTTCGGGCAGGATATGCCGGATGCTCATGGCTTCGATATGACATGCGCCGTCGGTGTTGAGCTGGACGGCGGGGATACCCAGATCCGCGATGCGCTCCGCGTCCACCTGACCTGCGATGTCGCCCTCAATGACTCCGATGCGCCAGTCGTTCTTCAGGCTGCCGATCAGCGAAGTGATAAGGCTTGTCTTTCCGGCTCCGGGGCTTCCCATCACGTTGATCATACAGATGTGATGAGCGGAAAGGGTTTCTTTTACTTCTTCGCTTACATCTTCATTCCAGTCCATTACCTGATGCAGTACTTTTATCTCCATCAATGTCTACCTCCAAGCTTTTGATATAGAATTCTTTCCCGGACAGGAGCTTGAGCTTCATACTCCCACAATGGGGACATTGCAGATGATGAGGGGTGATCTCCCCGTCTTTTCCGCAGTCCATGCAGTGCGCCTTGACGGGAAGAGTCTCCGATTCGATGCGGGCGCCTTCCGCGATCGTGCCCTCTGCGAGCATGTCCAGATAGATCTGGATGCAGTCGGGGACGATCCCGCGGAGCTGTCCGATGCACAGCCGGATGACGCGGATACGGGATGCGTTTTGCGCCTGTGCCTCCCGGATGCAGTCTTTCAGCAGATGTTCGGTTATGCTCAGTTCATGCATGGCAGTTCCTCCTGTCTGGTAAATGTGGTCAAGTTGTATATTTTTACTGCGGACACTATTAAAAATATTTTATGTCCAATGCTCATTTTAGCACATTCCTACAAAAATAAACACAAAAAAAACCTTATAAACTATTGTAAAAAAAGCGAATCGGGCTTATAAATAATAAGGAGAGTAAGTGGAAGGAGGATTACGATAATGATATCATTACTGATCGGGATTCCGGCAGTGCTGGCGGTGCTGTTCCAGTTCATCCGAAACGGAAGGACCAGAGCATACATCGTCTATGCAGGTGCCGGTATCATTATGCTTACTACGATTATTTTTATTGTCCGCTGGATCACTGACGGGGCACAGACATGGATGTTCTATCCGGAGACCGGACTGATCGATCATCTGATGGTGGCAGGGGATCTGTTCCTGATGTGTCTGATCATCTACCTGAGTGTGAAATATAGAAAGGTGCTTCCGGTTATCCTGTCTGTAGTACAGACAGCGATCGTACTCTATACAGAGTTTACGGCAGATGTGAAAGAGGGACCGCACATGATGGTGGACTGGCTTACGGTCCTGATGTGCATCATCATTGCTTTTATCGGCGGTTTTATCTGCATTTATACAGTCGGATATATGAAAGGATATCACAATCATCATAAGGAGGTAAAAGACAGACAGCCGTTCTTTTTCTCCATGCTGTTTTTGTTTCTGGCCGCAATGTTCGGTCTGGTGCTCTCGCAGAATCTGGTCTGGATCTATTTTTTCTGGGAGATCACAAGCGTTATCTCGTTTTTGATGATCGGATATACACGCTCGGAAGAGGCAGTCAATAACAGTTTTTGTGCTTTATGGATGAATCTGCTGGGCGGGCTGGGATTCGCCGTGGCCATCGCCCTGATGGCTCAGGTCTATGGAACGCTCCAGCTTCTTGAAGTGGTGAATATCGGGACGCTGCTGCCGCTGCTGTGCCTGTGCCTCGCGGGGCTTACGAAATCCGCGCAGCTTCCGTTCTCCACATGGCTTCTGGGGGCCATGGTGGCGCCGACGCCGTCAAGCGCGCTTTTGCACAGCGCGACGATGGTAAAGGCAGGGGTGTACCTGCTGATCCGTATCTCGCCGGCGCTTGAAGGAAATACGGTCGGGATCATCGTCTCCAGTATCGGCGGTCTGACATTTATCATGGCAAGTATGATGGCGATCGCGCAGAATGACGCCAAGAAGGTGCTGGCATTTTCTACTATATCGAATCTGGGGCTGATCGTAGCCTGTTCAGGCATCGGCGCGGAGGAGACCGTGTGGGCGGCCATCTTCCTCATGATCTTCCACGCGGTCAGCAAATCCATGCTGTTCCAGTCTGTGGGAGCTGCGGAGAATACACTGGGATCCAGAGATATCGAAAATATGCACGGCCTGATCATAACGGCTCCGAAACTTGCCTATATCATGGGCATCGGGATCGCGGGCATGTATCTGGCGCCGTTCGGAATGCTCATTTCCAAATGGGTGGCGCTGAAAGCATTCGTAGACTCGGGCAACGTTATTCTGGTGCTCTTTATCGCATACGGAAGCGCCACGACTATGTTCTACTGGACAAAGTGGCTGGCCAAGCTGCTCTGTTTCCACATACCGAGAGTGAAGGTGACAGACGTCACCCGCAGGGACGAATATGTGTCCATGTTCTTCCATGCGGCTGTGATGCTTCTGCTCTGCCTGCTCCTTCCGCTGGTGGCGATATGGGTGGTAAACCCGATCGTGAGAGAACTGTTCGGAAATTCCACGGACGTTCTTTCCATGAGCGTACTTACGACAATGGCGATCATGCTCATCTCCATCTTTATCGTACCGGTAGTGATGTTCTTTATCAGCAGGAGATCGCACAGAGAGATCGTGCCGATCTATATGAACGGCATCAATGAGGGAGACAACCGTTTCTTTATGAACAGTTACGGAAAGAAAGAGCACCTGTACTTAAGCAACTGGTATCTGCGCTATGAATTCGGGCGCAGGCATCTGCGGATACCGGCGATCATTATGGCGGCGGCTGTGCTTGTCATCGGATTCTGTCTTGTAATAGGAGGTGTGTCATGGTGAAAATAGTTTTTGTACTGGTCTATCTGATCATGGCGCCTTTTATTGGCGGACTTTTAGACGGTGCGGACCGCATCATCAGCGCGAGGATGCAGCGGAGAAAAGGGCCAAGTCTGCTTCAGCCGTTTTATGACCTTGGAAAACTTCTCTCCAAAGAGATGATCGCGGTCAACAATGTACAGCTTCTTCTGAACCTGAGTTACCTTGTGATCCTGATGATCGCCGGGGCTATGCTGTTCTACGGGGCTGATCTTCTGATGGTACTCTTTATACTGAGTACCGCGGACATGTTCCTCATCATGGCTGCGTCCAGTGACTCTTCGCCCTACGCGAATATGGGAGCCGGCAGAGAGATGCTGCAGATGATGGCATATGAGCCGCTGACGCTTCTCATTGCGGTAGGTTTTTATCTGACGACAGGTTCCTTTCAGGTGTCGGATATCATCCGCGCGGATACGAGCGCGGTGCTGTGGATGCCGGGACTTCTGGTCGGATTTATGTTCACGGCGGCGATCAAATTCAGAAAATCACCTTTTGACCTTTCCACCAGCCATCATGCCCATCAGGAGATGGTAAAGGGACTTACGACAGAGATGTCCGGTACTACGCTTGCCATTATGAATATAGCCGAATATTATGAAATGGTGCTTCTGCTCGGTATTTTCTGTCTTTTCTTCATCAACAGTACATGGTGGAGCTGGATCGTGGCAATCCTGATCTGTGCAGTGATCTTTTTTATGGAGACGCTGTGGGATAATATCAGTGCCCGCGTAAAATGGAAGACACTTCTCTACAGTTGCTGGATCGTAACTCTGGTAGCCGGCGGAGTGAACATATTGATTCTGATGTTGGACAAGTGAGCAGGAGGCAGATAAATTATGAATAAAGTATCAAAATCACCGTGGCTGCTCCACTATGATGCCAGCAGCTGCAACGGATGCGACATCGAGGTTCTCGACTGTCTCACACCGAAATATGATATCGAACGCTTCGGCATCATCAATACGGGAGATCCGTTTCAGGCGGATATCCTGCTGATCACAGGCGGTGTGAACAGCCAGACCGAGAGCGTGGTAAAACAGATCTACAGCCAGATGCCGGAACCGAAAGTCGTGGTGGCGGTCGGAATCTGCGCGTGTACAGGCGGTGTCTTTAAAGAATGTTACAATATCAAAGGCGGGATCGACACTGTGATCCCGGTTGACGTATATGTACCGGGCTGCGCTGCGCGGCCGGAAGCCATTATCGACGGGGTCGTCAGGGCCCTGAAGATACTCGATGCGAAACAGTCGGCTATGACGAAAGACGGGAGGTGACGCAGATGGAATATAAGAACGAGATCAGAAAGATCACCGCGGCAGAATTCTTCCCGGCCATAGTGCATATGAAAACAGAGAACTGGCGTCTGGTCCAGATCTGCGCGTCCTGTGTCGAGGGCGGATATGAGCTGAGTTATTCCTTCTGCCTGAGATACGATATGGTGACGCTCCGTCTGGAAGTGGCGGAGGAGGAAGAAGTCGCCAGCATCACGCAGATTTATCCCTGCGCATTTATACAGGAGAATGAGATGGAAGAACTGTTCGGTGTGAAGATCAGGACGATCAAGCCCGATTATAAGGATAAATTGTACCGGATCGATGTAGAGACACCGTTTAAGAAAAAGGAGTAGAGAAAATGGCAAAGAGAAGTATCGTACCTTTTGGCCCTCAGCATCCTGTTCTGCCGGAACCGGTACATCTGGATCTGGTGCTGGAGGATGAGACGGTGGTACAGGCGGTTCCCAGTATCGGCTATATCCACAGAGGCCTTGAGAAACTTGTAGATAAGAGAGATTATAAACAGTATTCCTATATCGCAGAGCGTATCTGCGGTATCTGCAGCTGCGGTCACGGGCTTGGCTACTGCATGGCGGTGGAGGAAGTCATGGGCGTAGAAGTCCCGGAACGGGCGAATTACCTCCGCGCGATCTGGGTGGAGATGAGCCGTATCCACAGCCATCTGCTCTGGCTCGGGCTCCTGGCGGACGCTATGGGATTCGAGAGCCTGTTCATGGAGAGCTGGAGGCTGCGCGAGAAGATCCTCGACATGTTTGACGAGACAGCAGGCGGAAGGATCATCCATTCGGTCAATCAGGTAGGCGGCGTCCAGAAGGATATGGACAGCGTTATGCTGGATCACCTGCTGGAAGCAGTTAAAGATATTGAGAGTGATATAAAACCGGTAGCGGACACATTTCTCCAGGATTACACTGTGCAGAGCCGTCTGAAGGGAACAGGCGTCCTGAAGAAAGAAGACGCGGTTGCCCTCGGCGCGGTCGGACCGATGCTGCGGGCCAGCGGCGTGGAGTATGATGTCCGTATGCTGGGGTACGGGGCATATAAGGACCTGACCGTGAAACCGATCACATCGACTGACGGGGACTGCTACGGACGCTGCGAGGTAAGGCTGAAAGAACTGTTCCAGTCCTTTGACCTGATCCGGGAGGCCATCGGCAAGATCCCGTCCGGAGACATCAGTGTACCGGTGAAAGGCAACCCGGACGGTGAGTACTTCATGCGGATCGAGCAGCCGAGAGGAGAGGCGATCTATTATGTGAAGGGAAACGGAACGAAATATCTGGACCGTTTCCGTCTGCGTACGCCTACAACGAGCAATATCCCTCCGATGACAGAGATCCTGAAAGGATGCCAGCTGGCGGATGTGCCGGTTCTGATCCTGACGATCGATCCGTGCGTGAGCTGTACGGAACGCTAGGCAGAAAGGAGCATCAGTATGAAAAAGACGAGAATGTTTACATTTGCCGGAAGAGTGATCGGAAATCTCTTCAAAAAACCGGCGACGACACAGTATCCTTTCGAGCCCGCGGAGTATCCGGAGAGAATGAGAGGGCATATCCGGATCGAGATCGAGAACTGTATTTTATGCGGACTGTGCATGCGGTCATGTCCGTCCCGGGCAATCCGGGTGGACAGGAAAGCGGGGACATGGACGATCGAACGTTTTGACTGCGTGCAGTGCGGTTTCTGTGTGGCGACATGCCCGAAGAAATGCCTGTTTATGGAGAAGGGATATACAGAGCCGGACATCCTGAAGAAGAGCGAGACATTTACCAAGCCGAAGGAAGAGAAGAAAGAGACGGCTGCCGCGGCAGGCGGAAAGCCGGTTCTGGATGAGGAGAAATGTGTTTTCTGCACACTCTGCGCGAAAAAATGTCCGCAGGAAGCGATCCATGTGGAAAGAAAAGAGAAAGTCTGGAAACTGGATGAGGAAAAATGCGTGGAGTGCGGGATCTGCGCGGGAGCCTGTCCGAAGAAGGCGATAGAGCTGAAAGGGTAAGCGGAAGAATCCGTGTTATTGATATAAAAATGGGAGGTTTAGAGAAAAATGGAAAGAAGAATCAGCGGACATACACAGCTTTATGCACTGATCGGATCTCCGGTGGGACATTCCGGTTCTCCGGCGATGTATAATTACAGTTTTGATAAACTTGGCATCGACGCGGCATATCTTGCCTTTGACGTGCCGGTTGAAAAGACGGAGAAAGCGGTTGACGCGCTCCGAACGCTCCATGCGGGAGGATTTAACGTAACGATGCCGTGCAAGACCGCAGTGGCACATCTTGCGGACAGGCTGTCTCCGGCAGCGGAAATGGCAGGAGCCTGCAACACGGTTGTCTTTGAGGAGGACGGATCGATGACCGGACATATGACAGACGGCATCGGATTCGTGCGAAACCTCAAGGAGCACGGAGTGGACATAAAAGGAGAGAAGATCGTTCTTCTCGGTACAGGCGGCGCTGCCACGGCAATCGCGGTACAGGCGGCTTTGGACGGTGTGGCGGAGATTGCGATCTTTAACCGGAAAGATGAATTTTTCGCGAACGGAGAGATGACTGTAGAGAAGATCCGGAAATCAGTACCGTCGATTCAGAAAGTATATATTGAAGATCTGGATAATACAGAACTGCTCGGGCAGGTGCTCGCGGAAAGCGGTATTCTGATCAATGCGACCCGCGCGGGCATGAGTCCGCTTCAGGATGTGAGTCCTGTGCCGACAGAGTTCCTGCGCCCGGAACTGGCAGTTGCCGATGTGGTATATAATCCGAAGGAGACGCTTCTGATCAAAAAGGCGCAGGAAGCCGGCTGCCGCGCGGCTGTGGGCGGAAGCGGCATGCTTCTATGGCAGGGAGTGGCCGCGTTCGAACTGTTCACGGGGCAGGAGATGCCTGTGGAGGAAGTGCGTGAGAAATTTTTTGATTAAAAGATAAAGATCAATGGATCCTTTTACGACAGGACCGGGCATTGGCTATTGCAACGCCCGGTCCTGTTATTCTTTTCTGCTGAGGCGTTCCACGATTTCAGGGAATTCCATACCATGGGATGCCTTCACGAGAATGGTGTCGCCTTCTCTGAGCACGCTGCCGGCATTCTCAAAGAATTCGGCTTTTGTTTTATAATGATGTATTTCCATGCTACCGGTCTGCGTTTCAGTATCCCGGGCTCCGCGGGCAGTTTCCGCGCTCAAATCTCCGATACAGATCAGGACACGGATTCCTTTTTCTGCCGCATGGACGCCCACATTATAGTGCATTTTCCTTTCATCTGCCCCCAGCTCGAACATATCTCCCAATACTGCGACAGTTCTTGTATCTGCATATGCCAGTACATCCAGAGAGGATCTCATGGATGCCGGATTCGCGTTGTAGCAGTCGTCAATGACGGTATAGCATTTGCCTTCGATGAGGTTGTTTCGCCCTGCGATCGGTACGTTTGAAGCGATACCCTCCGCGATCTCTTCATCTGTCAGCCCGAGGGCATACCCTGCGGCAGTCGCCGCAAGCGCATTGTATACCATATGATTGCCGGGGATTGAGATATGGGCGTCAAATGAAGACGCAGGAGTGACGAAGCGGGCGTCTGTCCCTTTCAGCCCCCTGCTTGTGATCTGTTCTGCGTGGAACGGGCAGGAGCTGTCAAGTCCGAAACAGACCGGAGTGAGTCCGTTCTGCGGGGTAAAGCCGCGCAGCTTATCGTCGTCTCCGTTTATAATGATCGTGCCCTCCGGATCCATGTAGTCGATCATCTCGGTTTTTGCCTTGAGGATCCCGTCTCTGGAGCCGAGACTCTCGATGTGCGCCACGCCGATATTTGTAAAGACGCAGATGTCAGGGCGGGCGATCTTTGCCAGACGGGTCATCTCACCGAAATTGCTGATCCCCATTTCCAGCACTGCTATTTCGTGTTCCTCACGGATATTAAATACAGTGAGCGGAAGCCCGATCTCATTGTTAAAGTTGCCCTCTGTCTTGAGAACAGAATATTTTTGGGACAAGACGGACGCGATCATTTCTTTTGTGCTTGTTTTTCCCACGCTTCCGGAAATACCGACTACTTTGATATCCAGAGAACGGCGGTAATGCTCCGCGATATCCTTCAGCGCCTGTTCGCAGGATGCGACACGGATATACGGATAATCCACATCTCCGAGATCCTGCTCGGATACGGAACAGAGAGCCCCCTTTTCCATCACCTGAGGGATAAAAGAGTGACCGTCCGCCCGGGCGCCTTTGATCGCCACGAAGAGGCTGTCCTTCTCAACTTTCCGGCTGTCGATGACGACGCCTGATACTTCACGGACCGCCGCGGCCGGATCACAGTGGCAGACGCCTTTGCATGCCGCGGCGATTTCCTGTAATGACATATGTTTCATAAAAGTCAGTTCCTTTCCTGTTATAGCCGGCTGTCAGTGTGAATATCTTGCTTCGATGGATTTCTGTATGATCAGTTCGCACAGATCGCCGTATTCGATGCCCGCCGCTTTCGCTTCTTTCGGCAGCAGGCTGGCAGCGGTCATTCCCGGCAGTGTATTCATTTCCAGACAGTACAGACTGCCCCGGTCGTCCAGCAGGAAGTCCGCGCGGCTGTAGACACTTAACTTGAGCGCGCGGAACGCCCTTACGGTAAGTTCCATCATGCGCTCTTCGATATCTTCCGGAATATCGGCGGGGCAGATTTCATCGGTCGCGCCGTCCTGATATTTATTCGCATAATCGAAGAAACCGGTCTTCGGGATGATCTCTATGGGCGGCAGCGCCCTGCCGTCAATGACGCCGCAGGCGAATTCCCGGCCTTTGATGAAAGTCTCGATCACAATTTCGTCTTCATACCGGAAAGATTTTTCAAGCGCGTCTTCGTATTCGGCTTCTGTATTTACAATATAGACGCCGATGCTGGAACCGCCGGAACACGGTTTGACAACCACCGGCAGGGAAAGCCCCAGAGATGCGAGAGAACGGTCCGCGTTGTTTTTATGAAGGCATACGCCGTCCGGAGTATCGATTCCGGACTGGAGAAAGACCTGCTTTGTGAATCCCTTGTCCATTGCGACTGCGCATCCGAGGGAATCCGGTCCCGTATAACGGATGCCGAGCAGGTCAAAGGTTGCCTGAAGTTTTCCGTTTTCGCCTTCGCCGCCGTGAAGTCCGAGAAATGTGATATCCGCCATCCGGCAGAGCTCGATCACATTCGGTCCGAGGAAACAGTCGGACCGGTCATGGCGGGAGGCTCTGACAGATGCGAGATCAGGTTCCTCTTCGCTGATGTTCTTCGCGATCTCCAGTCCGTGCCCGGGCATCGTGAATACATCCTCCGGATTCGCGGGGACATTCTCAAGTCCCAGAAATACGTCCAGAAGAAACGCGTCGTGCCCTCTTTCCAGCAGTGTCCGGCAGATCCCGGCAGCAGAGGCAAGAGAAACATCCCGCTCTGTACTCAATCCTCCGGCTAATACGATAATTTTCATGGTATGTATACTCCTTTATGATTTTTATATATTCTGATTTGCCTCATTGAGCAGTTTCGTCTTTGTGTCATAGAGCTTACGGGAAAGATCTACATGTACTTTGTGCGGATTGAAGAGACGTTTTGTCTCGTCCCACAGAGTATCTTTTTCCTGTCTGCAGTATTCCGCGATCTCTCTGACGGACGGAGATGTGTATTTACATTCGCCCCTGATAAATACGGGCTTTAAGATTTCCTTCATCGTGTACGTGCCGCCCGCAAGCCGCGTCCTCTTCCATGTCGCGTTGGGATCAAAGAGCAGCAGGTCTTCGGACGTATCGTATTCTTCACCGACAAAACAGATAAGATCAGCGCGCATTTTACCGGTCTCTTTGTCGTAGATACGATAGACAGTCTTGTTTCCGGGATTTGTGATCTTCTCTACATTTTCCGAAATCTTGATCTTTGGTATGAATTCGCCTTCTCCATTCCGGATCGCTGCGAGTTTATACACGCCCCCGAAGGACGGACAGTCTTTGGAGGTGATCAGGTTGGTTCCCACGCCCCAGGAAGTTATGGCGGCACCCTGAAGCTTCAGGTCGTTGATCAGGAGTTCGTCCAGATCATTTGACGCGGCGATGACCGCATCGTTGAATCCGGCTTCGTCCAGCATTTTTCTTGCTTTCTTGGACAGGTAAGCAAGGTCGCCGGAGTCCAGACGGATACCGTAGCTCTTCGGACGGATGCCTGCCTCGCGCATTTCCCTGAATACGCGGATCGCGTTGGGGACACCGGACTTCAGGGTATCGTATGTGTCAACGAGGAGCATGCACGCGTTGGGATAAAGCTTTGCATATTCTCTGAACGCAGTGTATTCGTCCTTAAAGCTCATGATCCAGCTGTGGGCATGGGTTCCCATGACCGGCACATCAAACATTTCGCCTGCGAGTACATTCGAGGTACCTGCACAGCCGCCTATGATGGCTGCTCTTGCGCCGTACAGTCCTGCGTCCGGACCCTG
>CAZJRY010000038.1:16396-17809 GCA_964548625.1 uncultured Mediterraneibacter sp. | reverse complement strand
GGCGTGGGTCTGCAACACCCTGATTCACCGGTTCAAATCCGGTCTGCGCCTCTTTAAATCTCCCGGGATTATTAAAATTTCCGGGGGTTTTTTTTGTTTCTTTTATGCGGAAACTCAAGAAAAGCTGAACATTGACAAAGCCGGAAAACAGGTATAGTATATATATTAACAGGCAAAGGCGCTTCGGTTTCGGATCGAGGTGTCTTTTTTTTGTCGGTTTCAGTAAATTTCAGGATAGCATAGTGATTAAAGGGAGAGATGCAGATGAAGAAAACGATGTTTAAAGATATTTTGATTACGGGATTTGCCATGTTTGCTATTTTTTTCGGCTCGGGAAATCTGATATTTCCGCCTCAGGTAGGGCTTCTCTCCGGGAAGTATGTATTCTGGGCCATCGGCGGACTGGCGCTGTCCGGAATCCTGTTTCCCATGCTTGCATTGGCCTCTGTCGGAAACGTCGGATACGGAATCCGGGATATGATGAAGCATGTAACAAGCTGGTGGCATTATCTGTACATGGGATTAGGACTTTTGATAGTTGTATTCGGAACGATCCCGAGATGCGGCGGAGTTGCTTATGAGACCGGGGTTGAAGGAATATTCGGCTCTTTACCGGTGTATGCAAGGATTATCTTCCTCTTGTTATTCTTTGGAATTTCTTATTATTTTGCTATGAATAAATCTAACGTCATTGATAAGATCGGAAAATATCTTACGCCGATCCTTCTTATCACTCTTCTGGTGATCATATTTCTCGCCGTTTTCCAGCCGATCGGGACACTTCAGGAAAGTACGCAGCTAAGCGGAGGAGAAGCTTTTGTCAGCGCATTTCTTACAGGTTATAATACCGGTGATGTAGGAACCGGCATTATCTGTGCGGGAATCTTTATTGCAGCGTTCCGGGAAAAAGGGTATACGAAAAAGACGGAATACAGGAAAATGATGTTTGGGATCATTGTGGTCGGATTTCTACTGCTTTTTATTGTTTATGGAGGTCTGGCTTATCTGGGAGCACAGGGAGTGAATGACTATCCGGCGGATGTAGATACGACTTACCTTTTGACAGATCTGGTAAAACGGCTGGCCGGTTCTGCGGGAAGCACGGTTCTTTCGCCGGCGGTAATCTTTGCCTGTCTGACTACGGCAGTGGGAATGATCGCCACCACTGGTCAGTGGGTAGAAGATTGGACAAAGGGAAAAGTCTCCTATAAGCCGGCTTCTCTGGTGATCACGATCGCTATTTTTCTGGTATCTTCCACAGGAGTAAGCAATGTGCTGACAATTTCCGGACCGATCTTTTCCGTTATTTTCCCGATGTCCGTGGTAATGATGATCCTCGGTCTGTTTAAAAAATTCGTTCCCAATGATGGCGCGTGGAAAGGCGCTGTTATTGTATCGTTTGTAATGTCTCTT
>CAZJRY010000038.1:6005-16296 GCA_964548625.1 uncultured Mediterraneibacter sp. | reverse complement strand
TAATCTATAAAGCCGAGGGAAAGGAAAGTATTCCTTACGCCATATAAGCAGAGCGGGAGCTGCCAAACGAGCATGTCGGCCCGCGGGAATAAAGAATGCAACCGGACAGGAGTTTAAGGCGGAGAGGTTTCCGCCGGAATATGGAGATGTGATATAGAAATGAAAACTTGTATTTATGAAAACGGGAAAATCTTTACTTCGGATAAGGAAAATCTGTATGGAGAGTCCATGCTGGTCGAGGACGGTATTATTCGAAAAGTAGGGTCAGAAGAGGAAGTAAAAAGGCTGGCTCCGGAGAACTGTGAGAAAGTAGATCTGCAGGGCCGCCGGGTGATTCCGGGATTTGTAGACGCTCATATGCATCCTGTGATGCTGGCAGATTTCAGCAGGCAGATTTCAGCGCTGCCTCCGAAAATTCATTCTATCGAAGAACTGATCCGGGCAGTGCGTGAAAAAAGAGAAGAACAAGGACCGGGAAAATGGTGTCTGGGATGGGGATATGACGAGGGGAAATTTGCCGAGCACCGTTCCATAAACCGCTGGGATCTGGATAAAGGCTGCAGCGACTCCCCGGTGTCTATCGTGCGGACCTGCGGACATATCCGATGCGTGAACAGCAAGGCCTTGGAACTTGCCGGCATAGACAGAAACACACCTGATCCCGAAGGCGGAGAGATTGAGAGGGATGAAAACGGCGAACCTACAGGTGTTTTGAAGGAAAACGCCAGAAATTTGGTTACTCCGTTTATGCCTGCCGGAAACAGAGAAGAAGCAGTCGAAAATCTGACGGAACTGGGAAAGCTCCTGACCTCTCAGGGAATCGTAGCGGTAACGGACATGGGAAATTTAGATGGAGAAGACAATTATCCCCTTTACTGTGAAGCGGCAGAGAAAGGATTCCTTCAGGAAGTGGGGATTTATTATATGTGGGACTTCTTTATGGATAAAGAAGATTTCAGGATTCCGGAGGAACATTTTGACAAAAAACAGCAGATCTTTGTATCCGGACTGAAGCTGATAGGGGATGGAAGCGTGTCGGGAAAAACTGCATGGATGGCAGAACCATATCTGAATTCGGATTCTACGGGGATTTCCGTCTGCAATGAACGTCAGATGGAGACGGCAATCGACTTCTGTAAGAAGAACCACTGCCAGCTTTCCATGCATGCCATGGGAACAAGAGCGATCGAGAGAGTGGTTGACCGGGCGGTCAGAGAGGAAAAATGGAATCCGGGACCGGAGCCCTATGTGCGGGTGGAACATATTACACTTCCTTCCGAAGACAGTATCGAGAAAGCCGTTGCGCACGGGATCGGTTTTGTGACCCAGCCGATATTCCTGTATGCGGAGATAGAAAGTTATCTGAAGAATCTGGGGGAAAAGACGATGCAAAGGTGTTATCCGATACGGTATCAGATGGACAAAGGAGTCCGTCTGTGCTTTTCCACAGATGCCCCGGCTACCTCATGGGCGGTTCCTTCCGATCCTTTTCCGAATCTCAAGGGCGCCGTGACCCGCATGGCTTATGACGGAACGGACTGTGGAAAGGAACAGGCTGTTGATATAGAAACAGCGCTTATCCTCTATACGAAAGAATCAGCGGAAATGGTCGGCTTTGACAGGCTGGGTATGCTGAGAGAAGGATATAAGGCCGATTTTGTTGTCCTTGACAGAGATATTCTGGAAATTCCTGCTGAAGAGATCGATCAGGTAAAAGCAGCGGAGACTTATATTGGCGACCGCTGCGTATATAAAAAAGACAGGTAAAAAGCAAAAATACAAGGGAGAGATACTTATGTTTACATTACCAAAATACAGCGAACCGGACTTTTCTTCGGAACAGCTTAAAAACGCGCCGGACGTCAGATGGGAAGAAGTGGAGACAGACGGGGTCGCCCCCGAAAACTATCACAGCACTTCAATGTATCCGGAATATTTTAAGATAAACGGGAAATGGATACTGCCGGAAAAATCCCGTATGGATTCCAGTGTAGTGATTGACATGGACGGGACTTTAAGAGTTGTGGAGAACAGAAATCTGAAAAGAGGAGAGCGCGTGATCCTGGGAAGGACGGAAAAGGGAGAAGAGGGGATTTATCTCCATACAAAAGGATTTGAAAATCCTGAAGAGACGGAAAAGGATCAGTTTGTGTTCCGTCAGGGGAGAAGCAGAGAGACATCTTATGCCCGGGATTATGACCGGCTTTTTGAGCTTTTGAATTATGAGCGTGAGCATGGGAATATTCTCTGGGTGATGGGACCGGCGTTTGCCTTTGATGCCGACGCGAGAAAAGCGATGGAAGCTATGGTTGAAAACGGTTATGTAGACGGTCTTATGGCCGGCAATGCTCTGGCTACGCATGATCTGGAAGGCGCTATGCTGCATACCGCTCTGGGGCAGGATATCTATACGCAGAAATCTCAGCCAAATGGCCACTATAACCATCTTGACGTGATCAACAGAGTCAGGAGAAGCGGTTCTATATCCCGGTTTATAGAAGACTATAAGATAGACAATGGTATTATGTACAGCTGTGTAAAAAACAACATTCCTTTTGTGCTTACAGGTTCTATCCGTGACGACGGTCCCTTGCCGGAAGTTATAGGAAATTCCTATGATGGACAGACTGCCATGAGAAAGATGACAGAAAAAGCCACTACGGTAATATGTCTGGCTACTATGCTCCACACGATTGCCACGGGAAATATGACGCCTTCATACACTCTGACAGCAGAGAAAGAGATACGGCCGGTATTTCTTTATACAGTTGACGCGGACGAGTTTGTGGTGAACAAGCTTCTTGACAGAGGTAGCCTTTCCGCAACAACTATCGTAACAAATGTTCAGGATTTTATTATGCTTACAGTAAAAGGGCTTGGGATCATGTGAAGAATATCTTTTCAAAGTACTGATCATTGTTAAGTCATATTCCCGGATTCATCTGAATACAAAAAGGGAGTTAAAGACATGGAAGCGCGGGGAGCACAGAATATTCACAGGGGATGACCTTCCGGTCATCCCTTTCGTCTTGTCGCCACATCCTGAAACCGGAAATAGTCCGGACGGTGGCGCGACTGGGTGAACTCAAACTGCACGCCGTTATCATCGAATGTCTGACTTGTGATCACGGCCATGCAGTTGTAGTCTTTCATGTCAATGTATTTCTCGTCGATCTGTGTCACATGCTCAACGGTGAGAGTCCGCTTGCTTGTGGCGATCGTAATCCCCAGTTCTCCCTCAAGATAATCATAAATGGACTGAGCAGCGATTTCCGGCGTCAGTCCGGTGACCACTTCTTTCAAAAAGTAATTGTGATCGAGGATCAGCGGTTTTCCGTCCAGTGAACGCAGACGCTGGAGGTAATACAGTTCAGCCCCTTTTCTGAATCCTGTCTTCTTCGCAATCTTTTCATCCGCGGCGATCTCCGCAAACTGTATCACTTTCGTAAAGGCCTTCTGATGATTGCGGATGGCCGATTCTTTGAAAGATTCGATGCCTCCCACGGTAAATGCAGTCTGTTCGATGGGCTGAAAGATATTCCGTACGCCTTTGCCGTGCATGGGCTGAACATAGCCGTCGGCGGCAAGTTCTGAGAGCGCACGGCGGACTGTATTGCGCGAACAGCCGTATTCTGTGAGCAGAGCATGTTCAGACGGCAGAATTTCCTGATAAGCATAGAATTCTGTCTCGATCTTTTCTTTTAGATCTCTGTAAATATAGTCATATTTTGCTTTCGGCACAAATCCCGCTCCTTTCCGGATACCTTGTTTAAACATCTATAATTATAGAAATACATGCCTGTAAAATCAAGTAAAAAAATAAATTGACTTGTTTAAACAAGTGTGCTATACTCAAGATGTTTAAACAAGTTTGATTTTTAAAAATCAGATTTCGGGAAATAATAGAACAAGAAAGAGAGGAAAAGAAGTGATGGGAAAGTATGATAATGATATAAAACGTCTGCTTGAACTCGTCGGGGGCAAAGAAAATATCCAGGCTGTCTCCCACTGTATGACAAGGATGAGATTCGTCCTCATCGATCCGAAGAAAGCGGATGAGAAGGCGATCGAGGATCTTCCCAGCGTAAAGGGGACATTTACACAGGCAGGACAGTATCAGGTCATCATCGGAAATGATGTGGCTGTATTCTACAATGAGTTTACCAAGTATGCGGGAA
The DNA here is from genome assembly GCA_964548625.1 of uncultured Mediterraneibacter sp. Taxonomy (GTDB): domain Bacteria; phylum Bacillota; class Clostridia; order Lachnospirales; family Lachnospiraceae; genus Mediterraneibacter. The sequence continues at coordinate 12,118 of CAZJRY010000038.1, read as the reverse complement.
TCGAGGGCGTGAGCAAGGACGCGGTCAAAGCGGCGGCGAAGACAAACCAGAATATCGCCCAGAAGATTATGGGAACTCTCGGCGAGATATTCGCTCCTCTGATCCCGGCCCTGATCTGCGGCGGTCTTGTGCTCGGTTTCAGAAATGTGATCGGCGAGATCAATTTCTTTGACAACGGGACACAGAGTCTTGCGGATGTTTCTCAGTTCTGGTCGGGAATGTATAATTTCCTCTGGCTGATCGGCGAGGCGGTATTTCACTTGCTGCCTGTAGGCATCGTGTGGTCCATCACTAAGAAAATGGGAACGACGCAGATCCTCGGTATCATCCTCGGCCTGACGCTTGTATCTTCACAATTGCTGAATGGATTCAGCGTGGCCGATACCCCGGCGTCGGAGATTCCGGTATGGGATTTCGGATTCTTCAAGGTTGAGATGATCGGTTACCAGGGACAGGTTATCGCGGCGATGATGGCCGGTTTCGTCCTTGTATATCTGGAGAAGTTCTTTAAGAAGATATGTCCGGAAGTCGTCAGCATGATCGTAGTTCCGTTCTGTTCACTTGTGCCGGCTGTTTTTATCGCGCACACTGTTGTGGGACCGATCGGCTGGACTATCGGAAATGCCATTGGCGACGTGGTATACGCGGGACTTACGTCTGACTTCAGATTCCTGTTCGCTGCGGTATTCGGGCTGTTGTATGCGCCGCTCGTCATGACCGGACTGCATCATATGACAAATGCCATTGATTCACAACTGCTTAACACACCGGCACAGAGTACGATCCTCTGGCCCATGATCGCTCTTTCCAACATAGCGCAGGGCTCCAGTGTGCTTGCCATGAGCGTACTCCAGAAGAAGAATGAACGGGCGCAGCAGGTCAATGTACCGGCATGTATCTCCTGTTACTTAGGCGTAACAGAGCCGGCGCTTTTCGGCGTCAACCTGAAATATGTATTCCCTCTTGTATGCGGTATGATCGGTTCCTGCTGTGCGGCAATGATCTCTGTCGGCTGCGGCGTTGAGGCCCTGAGTATCGGAGTCGGCGGTCTCCCGGGAATCCTTTCCATCAAACCGGAATACTGGCTGATCTTCCTTCTGGCGATGGCAGTTGCGATCGTAGTTCCATTTACACTGACATTTATCGTAGGAAGAATCAAACTTTCAAAAGAAGACAGATTCGGAAAAGAAAAAAAAGAACTGAAATCAATCCTTGACGGCAAGGTAATGCCGATCGAGGAAGCTCCGGATGATGTGTTTTCACAGAAGATCATGGGCGACGGCGTTGCCATCGAACCGTCCAATACAGTTGTAACGGCTCCGGCAGACTGTGATGTAAGCGTTGTCATGGCAGACACAGGTCATGCGTGCGGACTGACACTTCAGAACGGATTGGAGCTTCTGATCCATGTGGGGGTCGATACAGTCGACATGGGCGGAGACGGATTTAAGCTTCTTGTAAATGAAGGCGACCATGTAAAAGAAGGACAGAAACTAATTGAGTTCGATCCCGCGAGGATCAAGGCGGCCGGACATCCGTGTACGACAATGCTGATCGTAACTGCGGAGGGAAGCGCAGAGAATATCCGGATGCATTCCGGAATGGACGCAAAAGCAGGCGGGACAACGGTTATCTCCTGGGACTGAAATTAAAGTAAGGACAGGAAAGGACAGGGATAAAAAACTATGAAAGATTTCAGAAAAAGTACCGTATATCAGATTTATCCCAGATCATTCCGTGATACGAACAAAGACGGTCTTGGGGATCTGCGCGGTGTGATCAGTAAACTTGATTATATAAAAGAACTCGGCGCTGACTATATCTGGCTTACACCATTCTTCGTATCGCCGCAGAATGACAATGGATATGACGTGGCGGACTATTATGACATCGATCCCGGATACGGAACCATGGAAGATGTGGAAGAGCTGATCTCAGAGGCAGATAAGCGCGGAATCGGGTTAATGTTTGATATGGTGTTCAACCATGTTTCAACAGATCACGAGTGGTTCCGGAAAGCCATGGCAGGAGATCCGTATTATAAAGATTTCTTCATCTTCCGCAAAGGCAAGGATAACGGGGAACCTCCGACAAACTGGGAGAGCAAGTTCGGCGGAAACGCATGGGAATATGTTGAGAAATTTGATGAATATTATCTGCATCTGTTCGATGTGACGCAGGCAGACCTGAACTGGGAAAATGAAAATGTCAGAAAAGAAATCAGAAAGATTTTGAAGTTCTGGATGGAGAAAGGCGTCAAAGGATTCCGCTTTGACGTGATCAACCTGATAAGCAAAGCCTGCTACGAGGACGATGATATAGGCGATGGCCGCAGATTCTATACTGACGGTCCGAAGATCCACCGGTATCTGAAAGAGCTGCATGATACGACGTTCGGAAATGAAGAAGGTTTTGTGACTGTAGGTGAAATGTCAAGTACCACGATCGACAACTGCTGTCAGTATGCGGGCCGTGATACAGGAGAGTTGTCCATGGTATTCAGCTTCCATCACCTGAAAGTGGATTTCATGGGAAATGAGAAATGGGTGTTTGTGCCAGCAGATTTTCAGAAGCTCAAAGACATCATCTTCGAGTGGCAGACAAAGATGGCGGAGCACAATGCATGGAATGCAGTGTTCTGGTGCAATCATGATCAGCCCCGTGTCGTATCCCGTTTTGGCGATGAAGGGAAATACTGGAAAGAGTCGGCCAAGATGCTCGGAACGATCATCCACTGCCTGCGCGGTACACCGTATGTATATCAGGGCGAAGAGCTTGGAATGACAAATACAGACTTTACAGAAATCTCGCAGTTTAAGGATGTAGAAAGCCTGAATCATTATAAGATCCTTCAAGACAAAGGGCTTTCGGCTTCCGACGCCCTGCGGATCATCCAGATTCATTCCCGTGACAACGGACGTACGCCGATGCAGTGGGATGCTTCCAAATACGGCGGTTTCACATCCGAGGATAGCGCAGAGCCGTGGATTGCAGTAAACAGCAATCACGAAAAGATTAACGCGGCGGATCAGATGGAAGATGCGGACTCCGTCTTTCGCTATTATCAGAAGCTGATTGCTCTCAGAAAAGATCTCGACATTATCGCCTGCGGCGATATTGAGCCGCTGGCGCATAAGGATCCGTCCGTATTCGCCTACCGCAGAACCTACGAAGGCCGTGAGCTGATTGTGGCAGCCAACTTCTACGGAAAAGAATACCGGTGGAAAGACGCTCCGGATCTTAACGGATTCAAAAAAGTGCTTGGGAACTATGAAAAATCCGGGATTACCGAGGATGGCGCGATGCACATGAAGCCATACGAAGCGGCAGTGTGGTACCGGTAAAATCCGGATTTATCTTTTCCCCTGACAAACCTTTGATAAATTCTTTTTCGGTACAATTATCAGAAAATTCAAACAAATAAGACGAATAATAAATTTATTTAAAAAACATGAAGAAAATGCATTGACAAATCCGCGCCCCGGTGATATTATAGAACCATCCAAAAGAGATAATACAAAACAGTATCTCAAAGGGATATTTATCTAAGAGAACATTATATCATATATCAGTTGTTCGATTAGATTAAAAATACAGGGCAGCAGGAGGTAAAGTCCCATGGACAGTATAGTTTCAGTTAATCATCAATATGTCAGTGGTACGGCAAATGAAAGTTCCTGTGATGTAAGAGACCTTTGTTGGAGAGAAGATTAATAATCCGGAAATATTTACAATGAGAAGAGAATGATCGGAGAGTACGGAATCCGGATGAAGATCAGAAAAGATTTAACATTTGCAGACGTATTGAATATAGATACCACATATAGCAGGAGTTCGAAAGATGTGTAAAGAAACATTGAGTAGAATATTATTTTATAGTAAAGGGCACATAGTTATAGAAGTAATAATTAAGTAAGTTCCAAGAGTATCGGGAAAGATATTGTTAGAGGTGAACAATTATAGGAAAAATAACTTTGGCGGTTCTTAAAAAATATAAAATAATACCGGAGTCTGAAATGAAAGTAAAAGAGATAAGGATGCTGCTATGAACCTCAATTTGTTATTGAAGGAGGGAAGGTTTAATAAGCAGGTCTTAATAAATCGACCGAAGACGAAATAACAGACGGCAGAGGTCTCACAGGAACGAAATCTACAGATTTCCTCCGATTTATATATAAAATGATAAAATTAAATAAGCTGTAAAATGCATCGTCGATGTCAATCGGTGATGCATTTTTTTGACATAATGCACCTCATATGATAAACTATTGAGAGAATATTGCCTTTTGGCAAACAGTGACAGATCGATAAAATATTATTTTCGATGAGGTGAATGCAGTGGATAAGTATGAATATAAGCAAAAGACGGCGCAGATGCTCGAACTTATGGAAGACGGATCATACCGGGAAGCAGCAGAAATCGCAGATATGATAGACTGGAATCGGGTCCGCAATGTGGGTATGCTGACCGATGTCAGTGATATTTATGAAAAGAATAACGAATATGAGAAAAGTTATAACGTTCTGAATCTTGCTTATCACCGTGCCGAAGGAAGCCGGAAGATTATCAGTAAACTGTGTACGTTAGCATTGAAAACGGAAAAGATCAATGAGGCAGTCGATTATTATGATGATTTTATTCAGATTGCGCCAAAAGATCCTAACCAGTATATCTTAAAATATCAGATACTCCGCGCACAGGGACTACCTGTCGAGCAGCAGATTGAAGCTCTGGAAGAGTTCAAAAAGTCTGAATATATTGAGAAGTGGGCATACGAGCTGGCAAAACTTTATCTGGAAGCGGGCTTGACCTCAGAATGTCTGGAGGAATGCGATGACCTGATCCTGTGGTTCAGTGAGGGAAAATACGTTTATAAGGCAATGGAATTAAAAATGCAGTATAAACCGCTGACCCCGTCACAGCAGGAAAAATACGATAAACGATTTGAAAAGGTTTCTGCAGAGACAGAAGAGATGCCTGATATTGCGGCTTATGCCGGACAGACAGAAGAAAAGGAAGAAGCTGATAAACAAGAAGCGTCAGTTGAAACGGCAGAAGAAACAGATTCAGATATTGAAGAAGAGAAGAAAGAAACTCCAAATAATGAAGCAAAAACCGTGCAGGAGAAAACCACGGCGCAGGGCAACGGTCCGGATAATAACAGTAATGGAGGAAGTAAAGAATCTGAGAAAAAAAAGAGCATAGGAAATACAATGCCGTTGGACGAGGCGCTCAGGCAGCTGCTGCATCCGGAAAAAAAGGAAGACGCGGAGTTACAAAAGAGTGGAGAGGCGGAAGAGCCTCCGCTTGACGATCTCGAGCAGGCAATCGATGAGATTGAATCGGTCGCAGACGTTGATATGGTGAATCAGATTAAGAAAAAAGAAGCGTCTTCAGCCGGCGGGATGACGGAAATCATACCTGATGATGATCGAACCGATAGTCAGAGGGATCCGGAAGGGATACTGAATGACTGGGAAGGCGAGCCGGAGAGTACGACAGAGGATGCGGAATCTGACGAATGGATCGAGTTTGACGAGGGTGAGGAACTGATCGATTTGGACGATGAAGAAGTTATCGGTGAAGAAGATATAAAAGAATCGGACGAACCTGCTGAAGAGAATATTGAAAAAATATTTGAAGAGGAAGAATATATTGAAGAACTTCCCGCGGACGAGGCAGAGGAGTTAGACGGGGACCTGATTACAGATGAGGCAGAAGATATTGAACCGGCAGATATGTCAGAAGATGGAACCGATATTGATATAACAGAAGGGGAAAGAATAGGGGTAACTATGGGAAATCAGAAGACGAAAAAGACAGAGCCGATCCTTCCGCCGGATATACAGCGGATGATTGACGAGATTGAGGGTGTAATCCCGCCACAGGAAGCAGAAGTACATGAGGCTCCGATGAAGAGAACGCTGAAAAGAAAAGAGGAGTCCTGGGAAGAAAATGGGGAAATTGCAGATTTACAGCGCATGGATGCAGATGATTTCGCTGACGATATCTTCGATAATTTTGACGATGATTTCGAAGAATTTGCAGAAAGTGAAGAGTACTTTGACGAAGGAGAGGAAGAGCTGCCGGACGAGGAAGAATACTTTGACGA
>CAZJRY010000038.1:0-5905 GCA_964548625.1 uncultured Mediterraneibacter sp. | reverse complement strand
GAAGAGGAAGAACTGCCGGACGAGGACGAGTACTTTGACGAGGAAGAGGAAGAACTGCCGGATGAGGAAGAGTATTTCGAGGAAGATGAAGACGAGTACGGCGAAAGCGTAATAGATTTTGAGGAGGAATTCAGAATCAATCCTGATCGTGCGGACGAGCCGGACGACAGAGAAATCCCGGATGATGACGACAATATGGATATTCTTTCTGCAACGAAACCTCTGAGCCGGAAAGAGACGGCAAAGATGATCGCAACAGGAAAGACGGCGCCTCTTCCGCTGGACGAGATATCGGATGCGCTTTCTATGACGGATACGGGCTTTATCGTACACGGACGTTATGATCTGGAACTCCAGAGCGGTATAGGAACGAGAGCCGGGCTTACGGATGAACAGAAAAAACTTTTCTCCTATTTTGTTCCGGTACGTGGAATGAGCGAGCAGCTTGTAGACGTACTGGAGCAGGATAAAAACTGCACAAGCAGACATGGAACGTCAAGAACAGGAAATCTCCTGATTGTCGGAAATAAAGGAAACGGAAAGACCGTACTTGCTGTAGATGTCGTAAAGGCGATTCAGAAACAGAGAAACATTCGTCAGGGGAAAGTGGCGATAGTAACAGGTGACTCATTAAATAAGAAGAAGATAGGCGACATTTTCGATAAGCTTTATGGTGGAGCCCTTATTATCGAGAAGGCGGGCAAGATGAATGAAAGGACAGTTGCCCGGCTTAATAAGGCGATGGAGAAAGATACAGGAGAACTTCTTATTGTGTTGGAGGAGCAGCGAAAACCGATTGACAGACTTTTGTCCTCTAACCGCGAGTTCAGGAAAAAATTCACATCACGTCTTGAGGTTCCGATTTTTATTAATGACGAGCTTGTAACTTTCGGACAGACATATGCGCAGGAAAACGGATACAGGATCGATGAGATGGGAATTCTTGCGTTGTACAGCAAGATTGATTCGCTCCAGAGAGAGGATCATGCGGTTACTGTAGCTGAAGTGAAGGAAATCATGGACAGTGCGATTCAGCATTCGCAGAAAGCGTCTGCAAAGAAGCTTGTGAAACGTGTATTCGGAAAGAATAAGGACGAATCAGACAGAATCCTGCTGTCAGAAAAAGATTTTAACATTTAATCCGGAAATTTCAGGGAATAAAAGAGGTACGGACGGCTTTTTAAGCTGTCCGTTCTTTTTTCCGGAAGGACTGTCTTGAAGAGAGGGAAAAGCATTTTTCTGTTTATGAGCCGCTAAACTCTTTCTTTTTTTAATACCATCAAGTATAATATATGTATTATATAAAAAGGAGCAATGAGGTGGCTTTTATGAAAAAGGGAAAAAGCGCTAAGAAAAAAACGGAGCCTTTTGAGATCGGAGAACTGGACCAGTATTTGTTTGGTCAGGGCAACCATTATGAAATCTATGAGAAGATGGGGGCGCATAAGGTAGTGTACAAAGACCGGGAGGGCGTGTATTTTGCGGTCTGGGCTCCAAATGCCCGCAGAGTTGCGGTTGTAGGCGATTTTAACGGCTGGGATTTTGAAGCAAACTATATGGAACGCCAGGAACCGGTCGGTATTTATACTTGTTTTATACCGGGAGTCAAAGAAGGAGATTTGTATAAATTCTGCATTGAGACTCAGCAGGGAAAACGTATTTTTAAGGCGGATCCGTTCGCGAATTATGCGGAATTGAGACCGGGGACCGCCTCTCGTGTGGTTGATATTTCCCATTTGAAATGGTCGGACACTGCCTGGATGACACGGCGGGAAACATGGGATCACAAGAAAAATCCGATGTCGATCTACGAAGTGCATCCGGGATCTTGGATGAGGCACCCGGGCAGAGATGATGAAGGCTTTTATACTTACAGGGAATTCGCGGATGCTATCGTAAAATATGTAAAAGATATGGGGTATACGCATGTTGAGCTTATGGGAATGGCAGAACATCCTTTTGACGGTTCATGGGGATATCAGGTGACGGGGTATTACGCACCGACATCCCGGTATGGAACGCCGGAGGACTTCGCGTACATGGTCAATCATCTCCACAGAAATAATATCGGCGTCATTCTTGACTGGGTGCCGGCGCATTTTCCGAGAGACGCCCATGGACTGGCCGATTTTGACGGTACTCCGACTTTTGAATATGCAGATCCGCGCAAAGGAGAGCATCCGGATTGGGGAACAAAGATTTTTGACTATGGAAAACCGGAAGTAAAGAATTTCCTCATAGCAAATGCATTGTTCTGGATCGAGCATTATCATGTGGACGGGCTCCGCGTGGACGCGGTGGCTTCTATGCTGTATCTCGATTACGGTAAACAGGACGGACAATGGGTTGCCAATAAATACGGCGGAAATGAAAACCTCGAGGCGATCGAGTTCTTCAAGCATCTGAATTCAGTGGTGCTCGGAAGGAATAAGGGCGCGGTCATGATTGCCGAAGAATCTACTGCATGGCCGAAAGTGACCGGAGCGCCTGAAGATGACGGACTTGGATTCAGTCTTAAGTGGAATATGGGCTGGATGCATGATTTTATCGAGTATATGAAACTGGATCCGTATTTCCGCAAAAATGCGCATCATATGATGACGTTTGCAAGTTCCTATGCATACAGTGAAAATTATATTCTTGTCCTTTCTCATGATGAGGTTGTACATCTGAAGTGTTCCATGATCAATAAGATGCCGGGACTGGGATTTGATAAATATGCAAATTTAAAGGCAGGTTATGCTTTTATGATAGGACATCCCGGCAAGAAGCTGCTCTTTATGGGACAGGAATTTGCCCAGCTTCGCGAGTGGAGTGAAGAGAGAGAACTTGACTGGTATCTTCTGGCTGAACCGGAACATCGGGCGATTCAGAACTGGTACAGGGATCTGCTCCATCTTTATAAGAGAAATAAAGCTCTGTATGAGATGGACGCACAGCCGGAAGGATTCGAATGGATTAATGCGGATGATATTTTCCGCAGCATCTACAGCTTTGAGAGGCATTCGAAGGATAATAAAAAGAATCTGCTGTTTGTATGCAATTTCACGCCGATGGAACGCCCGGATTACCGTGTCGGTGTCACAAGGAGAAAACAGTTAAAGCTTGTGCTTAACAGTGATGATAAGAAATACGGCGGTTCCGGCGCTGAGAGACCGCTGCTCTACAAACCGGTAAAACAGGAATGTGACGGTCAGAAATATTCGATCGCTTATCCGCTGCCGGCATATGGGGTTGCCGTATTTGAATTCTGACAGGGTTCCGGATATATTCGGAAAACTGAAGAGAATAAGCGGGTGAAAGTAAAGCCATGATCGGAAACGTGTAAACGATATCTGCTCATGGCTTTAAAACTGCATAAAAACAAAGTTAAATAAGAAAAAATATTCAGAAAAACATACAAAAAATGGTAATGAGATGATATAATGAATCATGTACACACAAAAATATGGAAGGAGAGATTTAAATGGACAATCAATTGGCACTACTGACACTATGCGGCTCCATTATCGCGCTTTTGTTTGTGGCAAGCAGAGCGCAGAAAGTACTCCGTTTCCCGGAAGGAAACGATATTATGAAGAAGATTTCCGCATCTATCCATAAGGGAGCAATGGCGTATCTGCGCCGTCAGTACAAGATCCTGATCGGATTTTTCGTGGTCATGTTCGTAATTCTGTTTGTAATGGCCGCGCTGGGGCTCCTGACATGGTTTGTTCCCTTTGCGTTTGTAACCGGGGGCTTCTTCTCGGGACTGTCGGGATTTGTGGGAATGCAGATCGCTACGAGAGCGAATGCGAGAACAGCGGCTGCTTGTCAGAAGAGTCTGAACAAAGGTCTGAATGTGGCATTTTCAGCCGGCTCCGTGATGGGATTTACGGTAGTAGGACTGGGACTTTTGGACATCTCGATCTGGTATCTTCTGCTGAAGCTCGTATTTAATCTTTCGATCGAAGATATCACAAGTACGATGCTTACATTTGGCATGGGGGCATCTTCGATGGCTCTGTTTGCCCGTGTGGGCGGCGGTATTTACACAAAAGCAGCAGATGTCGGAGCTGACCTTGTGGGAAAGGTAGAGGCGGGAATTCCGGAGGACGATCCGAGAAACCCGGCCGTTATTGCGGATAATGTAGGAGATAACGTAGGCGATGTTGCCGGAATGGGCGCAGACCTCTATGAGTCCTATGTCGGATCAATTTTGTCAGCGTGTGCCCTTGGGGTTATAGCATTTAATAAGATTACTGAAGTAGACAGAGTAAATGCAGTGATCATTCCTATGGTGCTGGCCGCAGTCGGCGTGCTCGCGTCGATTCTCGGTTCGCTTCTTGTAAAGACGGGAGAGGATACAGATCAGAGTACACTGCTGAAAGCATTGAGACGCGGTACGAATACCAGCGCGATCATCATTGCAGTTGTATCGTTCCCGCTTGTGTGGTTTATTCTCGGGGGGGATTATATCGGATTCTATTTCGCGATCCTTGCCGGTCTGCTTGCCGGTGTACTGATCGGTTTCTTTACAGAATATTTTACATCGGATACTTATAAACCTACGCAGAATCTGGCTGATAAGTCAGAGACAGGTTCCGCTACGATCATCATCGGCGGCTTAAGTCTCGGAATGCTTTCTACGGCTGTACCGATCATCATTATCGCAATCTGCGTTATGGCCGCGTATGCGCTTTCCGGCGGATTTGTCGAGTCCACGAGAGGACTTTACGGCATTGCGCTGGCGGCAGTCGGAATGCTTTCAACATTGGGAATTACTCTTGCGACGGATGCTTACGGTCCGATTGCTGACAATGCCGGTGGTATTGCCGAGATGGCAGGTCTGGATGCGGAAGTCAGAAAACGTACGGATGCTCTGGATTCTCTGGGAAATACAACAGCCGCAACAGGCAAGGGTTTTGCGATTGGATCCGCGGCGCTTACAGCTCTTGCTCTGATCGCTTCTTACGTAGAGAAAGTACAGGAAGTCGGGGGATCGGATATTGTGCTTGATATGAGTGTTATGAATCCTACTGTTCTGGTCGGCATCTTTATCGGAGCGTGTCTGCCGTTTGTATTCGCGGCGCTTACGATGGACTCTGTCGGACGTGCGGCTCAGAGTATCGTAGTTGAAGTCCGCCGTCAGTTCAAAGAGATCAAGGGACTGATGGAAGGAAAGGCTGACGCGGATTATGAGACATGTGTTGATATTTGTACGAAAGCTTCTCTTCATGAGATGATCCTGCCGACCCTGCTTGCGATCATCACTCCGGTTGTAACAGGACTCATCCTCGGATATAACGGCGTGATCGGACTTCTCACCGGATCAACGGCTACGGGATTCCTGATGGCAATCTTCATGGCAAATGCAGGAGGCGCATGGGATAATGCGAAGAAATACATCGAGGGTGGCAATCATGGAGGAAAAGGCAGCGAACAGCATAAAGCTGCGGTTGTCGGTGATACAGTCGGCGATCCGTTCAAGGATACATCAGGACCGTCTATCAATATCCTGATCAAGCTGCTGTCGATGGTATCGATCGTATTTGCGGCGCTGGTTGTGAATTATCATTTATTCTAAAAGAGGGACGGATAGAAATTGTCAGCGTAAAATCTGACCGGATGATTATTGGGACCACTGTACAATGAGAGGGCGGTGGTCTCTTTCGCGATTCGATACGAGGATGTTATAATCGAAAAGTTTGGCGCTGCGGACGTTAAAAGCATATAAAAATTCATAAAACTACCCCGTTAAACGGGCATGACCGGCTTCCCCTCTGCATAGATTGTAAAAACAAACTATGTAGGGGGTTTTTTTGAAAGATTATATTGAGGAAAGAGCCGTGGAGATTGCTGATTATATAATTGAGAATAACGCAACTGTGAGGCAGACGGCGAAGAAGTTCAGGATCAGTAAGAG
>CAZJRY010000037.1:0-18830 GCA_964548625.1 uncultured Mediterraneibacter sp. | reverse complement strand
ACAGCCCGTCTTTTTCATTGTGGAATACCGAGAAGCCGTGTGCCTGTATCGGCTTCCCTGCGGTATCATTCCATACCTGCCCCGGTCTGATACTCGTATAATTCATTAACTCTTATCCTTCCTTTCAGTTAACTTATAGACTCCCGTCTCCGCTTCGACCGTCTGTCCGTCCGGAAGCCGTATCTCTGCTGTCACATTTGCAGGGATTTCAATATGATAAGCAAGTCCCTTATCTGTTTTCTCCCAACAGCATGATACTTTTCCGTAAATACTCCGATAACTGACGTCAGCAGATGTCAGGCTGCCGCCCGGCACAGGTTCTATGGTGAAATGCCGTTCTCCGGCAGGACGGATGCCGCCTACAGTGTCAAAGAGCCACTGGCAGACTGCTCCCGGAGAGTAGTGATTCCGGCTTAAGCTGCCCTCCCAGTTTTCCCAGACTGTGGTCGCACCCTCTTTTACCTCGGCAAGCCATCCCGGCTTCTCTGTATTCTCCAGCATCCGGTAGGCCGTCTCCGTCTCTTCTGCCTCGGTAAGCGCCGGAAGGATAAACGGCGTGGAAAGGAATCCTGTTCCGACTCTGTAATTATAATCTTCCACCGCTTTTACAAGGAGATTCTGTGCTTTTTTCTTCTCCTCCCCATCCAGCAGCCCGAGAGCCAATGGTCGTACAAGTTTTGCCTGACGGTTTGTGTTCAGCGTTCCGGTCTTTACAAAGAGTGTATCGTATGCTTTCTTTGCTCCGTTCGCATATCTGGTACAGAGTGATACATATTCCTTTTCTCCCAGAAGCTCTGCAATCTCACCGATGGTCCTCATGGCAAAGCAGAGATACGCTGTACACTCCTCCGGATGCTTAGCCTGTGCGCCGTAGACTTTATCACGGAACTCCTCCGGCTCCAGCCACTCGCCCAGATGAACTCCTTTCTCATAAGTATATTCATTGTACGGATTCTGTTTAGCCTCTTTCTTATCTTTCATCCCGAGATTCTTCGTCAGGTAGTCCGCATATTTCCTGATCATAGGCCAGCAGTTTTCCAGAAGCTCCTTATCTCCATAATGCTTATAATAGCGGTAAGGGATCAGATACACTGCATCCGTCCATCCCACGGAAGAACCTGTCGCTTTGTACATCATCTCCACTCCCTGATAGGGAACAACCGCAGAGAGCAGTCCGTTGTCGTACTGATCGTCCTGCATATCTCTGAGCCATTTTCGGAAGAAAGCGGCAGTATCCATCATATAAGCGCCGGTATCAAAGAAAATTTGGGCGTCTCCTGTCCATCCGAGCCGTTCGCGGGTAGGACAGTCTGTCGGGATATCGAGGAAGTTTCCTTTCATACTCCACACGGTATTCTCATAAAGCCTGTTTACCAGTTGATTGGAGCAGCAAAAACTTCCCGTCTGTTCCATATCAGAATAAACCGCCATAGCCTCAAAGTCAGCCGGATCGATGGACAGATCTGTCCCTTTCTCTGTAGTGATCTGCGCGTAGCGGAAGCCGAATACTGAGAAGCTGTTCCGGAATTCGTCCCTGCCGCCGCTGCATATAAAACAAATCTCTTGTTTCGGAGTCATAACTATATTGCCTTTTATCTGAGCGCCGAGCAGTTTCTTTATAAGGCTTAACTGGCTCCATCCCTTTGCAGGCTTTGACTCCTGGATACCGCTTAAGTCTACTTTCCCGTCTTTTCCAAGCACTTCTCCGCAGACGAGGCTCACTTTCTGCTCCTTACTTCCCTGTATAGAGAACTTCAGCATCCCTGCTATATTCTGTCCGAAGTCGAGCACCTTTGTTCCGTCCCCGGCAATGAGGAGTTTCGGAGTAAAGCGCTCTTTCCTGCGCACGGGCACATTATCGGATGCAGCAGGCACTATAGGATTCTTTTCTTTCAGCAGGACAGCTTTTCCGCCATATCCGGGCGTCTTTCCTGCGTCATATATCTCGCCGTCTTTCAAATCCGCGAAACGGACCGGGCCGTCGTTGCTCCACTGAAAGGATTCATCCGTGCCGATCACATCCCGGCTGCCATCCTTATATGTGACCTCGATCTGGGCCAGAAGTGCTGTGTGCAGACCGAACACATACTCGGCGCTGTATGCCGCCACGCATCCCCTGTACCAGCCATCCCCTAATCGGAAAGTGACCACATTTACGTCATCATCTGCTTTTCCTGCTCTGCCCGCTTTGCCTCCCTGCTTTATGTCATCTGTAATATCGTAAACCTGATACTGCAGACGTTTTCGGTAATCCGTCACACCGGGCGCCAGAACAAAATCCTCGATATATCTTCCATTGATTTCCGCGTCATATACACCGTGGGCAGTCGCATAGAGACGGGCAGCTTCTATATTTTCTCTCTTCTGCGTTATCTGGAATTCTTTTCGGAAATAATCCACCGGATAGCGTTCTTTCTTCTTCGGCTTGTAATCTCCGGTGATCCATCTGGCTGTCCAGTCCGCAGGATCGAGAAATCCCATCTCAAAGCGGGCTTCCGTGGCTTCGCCTATACTGTCTTCCTCATCCCAGAGCTGCACGCTCCAGATCACAATGTCCCTGCTGTAAAGCGCCTCGCCATCATATCGGATATGTGTCATGGATGCAGAGAATTCTTTCCCGGTATCCCAGATAATCTCTGCATCTTCATCATTGGACCCGGTGTCTGCTTTCATGCCGCCAGCCTTCAGACGCCTGGCGATGATACGGTATGCACTCTGCCTTTTTCCGCCTTTACACTGCCAGAAGAACCGTGGTTTTCTGATATCAATCCCAATAGGATTTTTCAGATATTCTGTCCGAAGATGAACTGCTCTCATTTTGTCACCTCATTTAATTCATCGATCAATACGTCAAGTGCCTCTTTCTTCTCCTGAGGCAGGAAGTTATAAAGGATTCCAAGCGATTGGCTCATCAGCGTCGCCACCCCGTCGTTTCCTGCTGCATCCACGTTCATCCTCTGTCCCATCATACGGATAGTCTCTAAAGTAATACCATCGGGCATGGATTCCAGCATAGGCATAACTTCTTGCGGAATAAAGCCCGCCTGCGCCATTCCCATGACCATATAACGGATATTTTCATTTAAAAACTGATATCCTTTCTTCGTCTTAGCGAACGCTCCCATGGGCGTGCCTGTCGTATATCCACCCATCGGCGGAAGCGGCTCTGCATCCAGATCCACCGTTCTTTCCAAAATGACGGTCTCTGCATTCTCACAGATCTGTATTGTAAACTTCCCTTTCTCTGTCCACCACCCGTGGATCTGCTCGCTCCAAAACTGGAACGCACGTGCCGGAAGTTCCAGTGATACTTCTTTTGTTTGCCCCGGTTTTAGATCCACTTTGGCAAATGCCTTCAGTTCGCGCACCGGACGTATCATCTCGATATGCTGCGGCGATACATACACCTGTACCAGTGCTTTTCCTGCGCGTACTCCGGTATTTTTCACTTTTACACTGACAGTCAGCGTATCTCCCGCCGTCAGGCTGTCGCTGCTCACCTGCAGGTCGGAATATTCATAACCGGTGTAGGAAAGTCCGTGTCCAAACGGGAACAGCACCGGCGTCTTCTTCGTTGTATAATACCGGTATCCTGTGAAAATTCCTTCCTGATACCGTACAGTCCCATTCTCTCCAAAATAAGACAGATAACTGGGGGTGTCTTCCAGTCTGACCGGGAATGTCTCTGCAAGATGACCGCCGGGATTTACATCTCCATAGAGTATATCTACTACAGCCTCTCCCACGGCCTCACCGCCCAGATATGCATCCAGAACTGCTTGTGGCTCTTCGATCCACGGCATCTCTACCGGACTTCCGTGATGAAGTACAACAACTGTGTTCGGATTCGCTCTGCAGACTTCTCTGATCAAACGGTTATGGCCTTCCGGCATATGCATATGCCTGCGATCAACACCCTCAGACTCCATGGATTCCGGAAGCCCCGCAAATACAACTGCAGTTTCCGCTTCACCAGCCTTTGCCGCTGCTTCCTCCAGCAGTTCTTCCGTAGTCTCTCCTGTCCGCAGGTCGTATCCGGGCGCGTAAGTAACATCAAGCATCTCTTTCTCCGCGGCTTTCAGGGCGCTGACCACGTTCCTGCTGGTCACGTGACCGGAACCGCCGCCCTGATATCTTGGCGACTCTGCAAATGCCCCGATAAATGCTGTTTTCGTCTGTCTGTCAAGAGGGAGCAGGCTGTCTTCATTTTTCAGCAACACAAAGCTTTCACCCGCAATCTTTCTGGCAAGAGCATGTCCGCCCTCATAATCGAACACAGTATCTGCTTTTCTGTTTTCCGCTGCCTTAAATGCCAGCGCAAGGATACGCTCACAGCAGATGTCCAGGTCACGCTCCTCCAGACATCCCTCCTGCACGGCTTTCACGATCTCCTGATCCGTATTCTCCGCCGGCATGGTGAGGTCGCATCCCGCGAGTACTGCCGCCACTCTGTCGTGTGTGGCTCCCCAGTCGCTCATGATCAGTCCGTCAAAGCCCCACTCCTTTCTCAGCACGTCTGTCAGATATTTTTTATTTGCTGTAGAATAGATGCCGTCTATTTTATTATAAGACGCCATGACCGTCCATGGCTGTGCCTCTTTTACCACTGTCTCGAACGCGCTCAAGTATATTTCCCGCATCGTCCGCTCGTCCATCTCTGAGGAGCTGTCCATCCTACGGTGTTCCTGACTGTTGGCAAAGAAGTGCTTCAGGCTGGTTCCCACACCTTCTGCCTGTACGCCTTTGACAAATGCTGCTCCCAGTTTTCCTGCCAGATACGGATCTTCGGAAAAATATTCAAAATTACGTCCGCACAGCGGGCTTCGCTTCATATTAACGCCCGGTCCGAGAATCACATCCACGCCGAATGCCTGCGCTTCTTTCCCAAGCTCATGCCCCATTTCTTCCAAAAGCGCCGTATCAAAGCTGGCGGCACTGGCGCTGGCTGTGGGAAAACAGACCGCCTCCCGGCTCAATTCTTCACTCAGCCCGTTTGTGTTCCCCTCCTGCGTCCGCAGACCATTGGGTCCGTCGCTTGTGCGCACCGCCGGAATGCCGAGACGCTCCACAGCCTTTGTAAACCAGTTATCCTGCCCGCTTGTAAGACCTGCTTTTTCTTCCAGCGACAGCTCACTGACCAGTTCCTTTATTTTCTGAATCTCCATTTGCCCATCTCCTCTCACACTGTTTTTTCAAAAACCGGTAAGCAAGCTCACCCGCTATTACTTTCCCTTTTGCGTCAAATCCGTGATCCTGTCCGTGCAGGATCTCAAACTGTGCATTCTGATATGCCCGTGCTGCTTTTTCTCCATAGGATACATTTACCGTTCTGTCTGCATCCCCATGTACTATCAGTACCGGTCCTGTATATTTTCTGATTTCTTTATAAGCGTCATAGTCAAACAGTTTTTCATAATAAATTTTTCCAACTTTCTTTCCCATGACATCGATCACATCCGGCATCTCATCCAGAGAACGATACCTTTTTTTAATGTCATCCGCTGCGCAGAAAGCCGGATAATAAAGCACGATAGCCCTGACATCATCCACATGTTCCGCCGCAGCGGCCGCTGTCACAAAACCTCCCTGACTCTCGCCGAACAGGAACAGATGCTCCGTATCGACACAGTCCAGAGTTTTGATCTTGCTGATCACGTTATTTAACTGATCTTTTTCGGCAAAGATTGACATTTCCTGCATACTGCCTCTGCTTTTTCCATGTTCGCTCCCTGCATAGAAATCAAAACAGTAGACTGCAAATCCGCTCATTGCCAGACTCTTTCCCACATAGTTCCGGAAATAACGGTAAGAACCGTTAAAACCATGGCTACATATTACTGTGGGCAGTTTTCCTGTATATTGCTTTGGAGTGATCAGCTGTCCGTACAGTTTATGTTCGTCTGATATGACCGTAAGCTTCTGTATCTTCGCTGCCGTTCTGCTTCCGGAAAAAGATTTGGCTTTTGGATAAAATCGCCGGTAATTTATAACAGACAGCCCAGCCAAAATGGCTGCAATAAGTATAATTATTATAATGATTTTCACTCTTGTTCACTTCCTTTTTTGCTCGCGCACACAAGAGAAGACCTCTCCAGATTATGCCAACTTTTAATCTTCTATTTCTTTCTTTTCTTTGTAGCTTTTGCTTCTTCTTTTGCTTTCTTCGCGGCAAGCTTCTCCTGATATTTTCTCTCTTCTTCCTCGAAATCCAACCCTTTTTTCGCACATTTTTCTTTCAGTTCTTCAATGCGCTTCTCTTCGGCTTTTTTATCCAGTTCTGCCTGTTCCATAGCGGCTTTTTCTTCCGGAGAAATATAGACCTCGCCGCGTGCCTCTGCTTCTGCTTTGTGCCGCGCTGTAATGTCGGCTATGATCTGCGGCATCTTATTCTCCACATCAAACACGAGCATGAGCAGGGAACCGATCACATATCCGACCATAGGGATACCTACAAAGCACCATGAGAAAAATGTCTTGATCGCATCCGGCTGAGTGATCACATCAGCTGTGGACGCCGGTGAGATATAGCCGAACGCGCTGATACCGCCAAGGATGATACTCTGCCCTACACCGGCTGTCACAGTAATTATGATCGCGTATACAGATGCAGAAAATCCGTCTGCGCGGAACCCGTTCTTCCACTCAATATGATCCAGTGATTCTGCGAGCTGTGCAGCCATAACATAGGTCGGGAGCGCGCCGATTGATTTTATAAAAAGTCCGCCAAGCACAATGCCGAAGTTTCCCGGGTTCAGCAGCACGATCAGAGATCCCACTGCACCGATAACGAATCCGAACATCATAATCCGCCGTTTTCCGAACTTTTTTACCAGCGGCCACAACACAATGATCCCGAGTCCTAAAGGAGCCTGCCCGATGGCGTTTACGATCACCTGAAGCCCGGTCCCCCCATTGACGGAATCTGCCAGCACCCAGTTGCAGTAGTAAAGCATACTGTTTGTAGACAAGATGTTGAAGATATTATAAACAAGCGTAAATCCCATGATAATGAGCCAGTATGGATCGGAAATGCATGCTTTGAGCTGTTTTGCCATGCTCACGTTTTTTCTTGTGTCCCCTGTCTCAGAAATGTTTTCCTCTGTAACACGCTCTTTGGTAAAATAGTACTCAAGGATTGTTCCGGGAAGTGCCAGAATGGAGATGATGCTCATCATCATAATCCATGTACCCTGCGATTCTTCCCCGACGCCGAAAGCGCGGATCATGACCGGAAGGATGATCGTCACCAGCAGTCCGGGGAGCATGTTCATCCCCATACTCGTAAGCATTGCCAGTCCGTCTCTCTGTTTTGTGTTTCGTGTAGAGAGCGGCACCATCAGGCTGTGGCTCATATTATAGATCGTAAATGCAAAAGCAAAGAACAGATTGTAGCTTAAAATGATCCAGAAGATCTGCACTGCATAGGATGAACGGGGCACTGTGTAGAGCAGTATCCCAGTCACTGCCATACAGATTCCCGAGATCATTACCCATGGCCTTGCCTTTCCCTGTTTTGTACGTGTCTTATCAATGATCCGACCCATAACTACATTTGTGAACGCATCAAAGATCTTAGAAAAAATCGGCATCATTGTAAGAAACACGCCGCTTAAGCCGAGCACATCTGTATAGAACTGTGTCAGATAACTTCCGGCAATCGCATAGTAAACCATGTACACAAGGCACGGACCGGCAAAATATCCGAGCCACATTTCACTTTTCTGTGTGTTTGCCGAAGTCACCCTTGAATTAAATATTTTCTTTTCAAATGTCCTGGCAAGCATTCCCCTGCTGTTTTTTTCCATCTTAAAATCCTCCTCGTATCTTCTCATCTGTTTTATCCGGAAATTCCAGTCTCATCATTCTTCCATATTATCTTCTGTACACAAAATCCGGGCCTGCGCCTGCAAAAGGCCGCTGCCTGTTACCGTCAATCTGATCTCGCCCGGTGCATCCGCCCGGATCACGGCCTGCGCGTTTCCTTGATATGTAGTGTATCTGCCTGTATCAAACCGCTCCTCTGTCCGTGGGTTGGCGCTTCCGAATCCCAATAGAGTACCTCCCTCAACTTTCACAGAGAGTTCTGTATCTGCACAGGATTCTGTAATCCCGTTTTCACCGGCAATGCGGATATCCGCATACACGATATCTCCGGTTCTCATTTCTGTCTCTTCCATCCGGATCTGTATATTTTTCTTCCCTTTCGCCGATGTGAGACTGTTCCTGCCTTTCTCTTTCCCGTCTATATCAATAGCTGCTGCCTCCAACACCCCCGGCTCATACTTGATCTTGAATACCGCGCGGCACTGTTTCGTCTTTTTCCTGCCTACATGTTTTCCGTTTACATACAGCTCCGCGACGGGTTCCTGTGTATAGACCTCCACCGCGGCTTTCCTGCCCTCGCATCCCCGGAAGCTCCATGACGGGATCGCGTTGGTCCCTCTCCACACTGCTTTTACGAGTTTTCCTCCTTCCGGATCGATGGGCTGCACGGCAATGAGCGGACCCTCTGCTTTCCCCCAGATTGTCTTTGCCCACAGCGCCTCACCGGTCGGATTGCCCAGAATATCGAACGCCCCGGTATCCGCAAGCAGCCACGGATAGGGCTTTTCAAATCCTTTCGCGTCCTGATGATAGGACCAGGCTCCGATCCCTGCCTCGCCCAGATAATCCCATGCCGTCCACATAAAATCCCCGATCAGATAAGGATACCGCTCAACCATCTCCCAGTTCTTCGCCAGATCTTGAGGAAATGTCTCACTGCCGAAGATGAGCCGGTCCGGATGAAGCTGTCCCTCTTTCGGGTAACGGCCGGATGCGTAATTGTATCCTGCGATATCAACGGCATCCAGGACCGGCGATGCGGCTTCATCCGCCTTTTTCCCGTTTGCCGCCTTGTTCATTCCTGTTCCCACCATAGAAGTGATCATATTGAACATGGTGCTGTTCATCCCCGCTGTTTTCTTCTCATTAGAGTCATTTCTGCCTCCGTCCTCTTTATAAACAGCCTTCCCTTTCTGCGCATTGGCAATGATCATCAGGTTGAAGCCTCCTGTAACCGGCCTGCTGTCATCCAGTTCATGGAACAGCTCTGTCATCTCCTTTGCAAGCTCCACGCCTTTTTTCTCCGCGGGTTCGCTGACCTCATTTCCGATGGAATAAAGGATTACGGAGGGATGATTGAAATCCCGTTTTACCATGTCTTTGATATCCTGCCTGTAATGCTTTTCAAACTCATTGGCATAATCATAAGGATTTTTCTTCCTGTACCACATATCCCATGTCTCATCTATCACATACATGCCGATCCGGTCGCAGGCCCGGAGCAGTGCCTCGGAGCATGGATTGTGGGAGGATCTCACTGCGTTAAATCCATTTTTTTTCAGTATCCTTATCTTCCGCTCCTCGCTTTTATCAAACGTGCATGCGCCAAGGATCCCGTTGTCATGGTGGAGGCACCCGCCCCGGAGCAGTGTCTGTTTCCCGTTCACATAAAGCCCTTTTTCATCCCATGTGATCTGACGGATGCCAAATGGCTCTTCAACAGTCTCAAGAGCCCTGCCGTTCTCTTTCAGGATTACCCTTGCCGTGTACAGTTCCGGCGTCTCATCGCTCCAGAGCTTTGCTTCCGGGATATCAAAGACCAGCCGGTCGCCCTTTCCGGACATAACTTCTGTTCCTTCTTTCAGGATATGTACTTCGATCTCTCCGCCGGTATGTTCCGTTTTCACCTCAATCTGTGCCGGGCTGACGGAAAGTGTCCGGATCTGTATCCCCTCCGGTTCGATATACGCCTGCTCCTGAACATGCATCCACACCGGGCGGTAGATCCCCGCACCGGAATACCATCTGCTGTCCGGCTGCATGGAATTGTCCGCCTCCACGCGAATCACATTTTCTCCTGTTTTTAGAAAGCCGTCCCCGCACACATAGAATGGGAGATACCCGTAACATGCTCCGCCTGCCTTTCTGCCATTGAGGTAGACGTCCGCGTTCTTATAAACGCCTTCAAACTCAAATGTGATATGCTTTTCCGCCGTTGCTCCAGAAAGCTCAAAGGTCTTTTCATAGATATATCTGCCTCCCGGGAAATATCCTGACGCGCTTTTCCCTCCTGTATCCGGCGCGCGCTTTTCACTCAGCATGGCATCGTGGGGAAGGCTTACGTTCTGATAAGTATCACTCTCCGCTTTCCGAAATCTCCATCCATCGTTAAATTCTCTTCGCATCGCTCGCATTCCTTTCTGTATGTACTTACATTTTCTCCTATTTGCGGCTCAGTTTCCCGCATCGGGCGATATCTCCCAAAGCTGTCAGGCTGGGCTTTGGAATACGTGTCTGTGTACTGCGGTCTACTGCGATCAGACCAAAGGTCATTGCATATCCTTTCTGCCATTCAAAATTATCCAGCAGTGACCAGTAGCAGTATCCTTTCAATGGCAGACCGTCTGTCACACAGCGGGACAGGCCTTTTATCGCTTCCAGGATATAGGCCTCCCGCCGGGTGTCATCAGAAGCGGCAATGCCGTTTTCGGTTACGATCAGTTCCTTTCCGGGCAGTTCGGAGGCCACACGCCGTACTACATGCTCAATGCCCTGCGGATAAAATTCATATCCCATCTGGGTCAGCTCTGCTCCTTCAGGGACCGGCAGTTCTCCCTCCGCTCCAATACGCTTACGGGTGTAGTTCTGTACACCGACAAAATCATCTTCTCTCAGAACGGGCAGATAAGTGCCAAAATCCTCATTCCATTCCTGTGCGGCTTTTTCCTCACCACCGGGCATAGCCTGTATATCATACAGAGAAAGAGTCATTCCTGCTTTCAGATGAGGATAAATCTCTTTCATCTTCTTTCGCGCTGCCGCATGGGCCCGCAGCATACGGTCATTCCCCTCCTTTGTCCGAAAGGAGAGAAAATCATGTATCTCACCCGGATCATCCAGACCGAAAGCACGGGCGGTCTTGCGCTTACTCTCCAAACGGTCCGGAGGCAGAAATTTTGTCATAATATCGTTGAAATCCAGCCCTACCTGCAGCGGTACACCCATGTGATGCAGCACAGATTGCGCTACCTTGGCTATTTGCTGCCCCATATTAGCTTCGTTGATCGTGCAGACATAACCCATCTGTTCTCCAAGCTGCTCCGCCACATAAGCACAATAACGCGGGAAGACCTCCTCAATGCCCTCCCACTCCCAGCCGCCGCGTGAGATCAGCCATTTGGGGCTGGAAAAATGATGAAGGGTAACGATCGGCGTTACACCGTTTTCATGACAGCAGGACAGCATTTTCCGATAATGTTCAACAGCATCGGGGTCAAAACGTCCCGGCTCGGGTTCAATCCGTGCCCACTCAATCGAAAACCTGTAAGCATTAAGACCTGCTTCTGCAAGCAGACGGATATCTTCGGGATAATGGTGGTAATGATCCACTGCATCCAGCGAAGGCTCTGTGAAATCGCTGCCGGGTATCTGTTCCATCACCCAAAAATCACTGTTTGTGTTGTTTCCCTCCACCTGATGAGCAGCTGTAGCGGCTCCAAAAAGAAAATCCGCCGGAAAAGTATTCATAAGTAACCTCCTCGTATAATAAGCCTTTTTCTGTATGTATTTATCATAGCAGTATGACGGATTTTTGCTTATCATAATTTATACTTATTTATCATTTTTTAGTTGTGTATGGGATTTGAATTTAATTTTTGATAATCGAAGCAATTTATTGATAATTTATGTGAGATTTGCTATAGTGAATTCATAAAATGATTTCGGATACGAGGAGATGACCATATGTTTTCAAACGACAGGCTCCGTTTTTTCAGCAATATGATACGCTGCTGCCACAACCTTTATCTCTGGCATTATGACAGTTCATTCCGGCTTGTTTCCGACAGCTGCCCGGAAGAATCCTCAATTGGTTCTTTTCTGAAGCTTGACAATATAAGCTGTATGATCCTCGAACATGCTGAGAGTCATGAGTATCCTCTGATCCTTACCAGCTCTATCCGCCTGATGTGGACCGCCGCATTTGAAAAACAGGACGGGAATCTGCAGAATATCTATATATTGGGCCCGTATTTTATTGATGATAATTCCCCTCAAAATATTGAGCAGCGGCTCCAGAAGATGGATCTGTCCACAGCATTCCGAAGAAATGCAGTCGCTTTCATGCGGTCTCTCCCTGTCATCTCACTGAACCGTATCATGGAGTACAGTATCATGCTCCACTATGCAGTCACTGAGGAACAGATCTCGGTCAGCGACCTGACATACCGGGATACAGACTATAAGCAGCCTGTGTCCGATATCACGGCATCCTCCGATATCGAGTCCGTCGTCCACGGCTCTTATGAGGCGGAACAGGAGATGCTCCGCATGGTGCGTGAAGGGGATCTTAACTTCGAGAAGAAGAAACAAAAGCTGACATTAGGTGGAAATATCGGAAAACTGAGCAACAGCAACGACGGAAGACAGTTTAAGAACGCAGTGCTCGTCTGTATTGTACTCTTCTCAAGAGCAGCGATCGAAGGCGGACTGTCTCCGGAGGTTTCCATGACACTTACGGATCACTATTTCCAGAGCGTAGAATCATGCACTTCCATGCAGGAGTTAAAAGACATCAGCGCCACCATGCAGTCCGATTTTATCCGGCGGGTCCACAAATGCCGGCAGAATCATGACTGTTCAAAGCCTGTGAGAAATTGCTGCGACTATATCGAACTCCATCTGGAAGATCCCATCGTACTGTCCGAGCTTGCCGGACAGCAGGGATATACAGAATATTATCTGTCAAGAAAATTCAAAAATGAGACAGGGAAGACTGTCAAAGATTATATCCGAGAAAAAAGAATCGATCGGGCAAAATTTCTGCTCACAAATACAGATATGCGTATCCATGAGATCAGCGAACGGCTGCAGTTCAGCTCCCAGAGCTATTTTACGGAAAACTTCCGGAAAGCTGTCGGGATCCAACCCACAGCCTTCCGGGAAAACAGCCGCGAGCTGTCTAAGTAATATAATCAGACATTATTGTAACTTTTTTTCATTTTCTATTCCGCCATATAAAAGTTTTCTCTTATGAAAGAAAATCCTCTCCATTAAATAGGCTTTCGGATAACCGGACATATTGGGTACTCCGCCGCCGAGCAAAATATAATCCAGGTTCAGAATATTAACCTCCGCAGCAACAGCTATACCTATCCTGTCAACAAACTGCCGCAACAAGGCTGTATCACCATGTTCCAAAAAATAATGCAATAGTCATATCCCGTTCAATAAAAAAAGGGATGTGCATTCTCTTAGACAGAATCCTGACTACCGGTAGATTTTCCATAACTGGCCAAATCATTCATGGGGTCGGTGGTTTGAAACACCTGTCCTACCGGGATCTTTTTTAAATTGGAAACTGTTCTGTCTGAACTGACCGTACCAATACGAAAATTTGTTCCTCCAATATCTATTCCAATTATTTTTCCGCCCATCATGTTTCATCACCGGGGAACAGAATGCCAGCCTCTTTTCTGGCGGTTTCGATGGTATCGATCACATTCAGCATTATATCCTGGCGGCTGTCGATCGCATTGTAGTCTCCTGCCAAAACCAGTCTGGTCAGATTCTGTACTTCATAGAACCAGCGGTCTGGATTGTTCTGCCTGTTAAAAATTTTCTCACTGTCCTTTGTAACTACTTTCACTTCTTTGATTCCATTGCTGCCGCCTTCAATATAGATATATCCATTTTCTCCCTCTATCTGGAAGAAATTAATGCCCCAGGTATCTTTCGCTCCGGTGGATTCGCTGACAAAACTATCATATTCCATCAAAAATATACCTGAAGTATCGGTCAGATTTTTAAACATATTGGGATGGTAAACTACTTTATCAGGTCTTCCGAAAAGTGCAATATTTAAATAAATATTGTAGAAGTTAATGTCCATCAGGCATCCGCCGGCATATTCAGGATTGAAAATATTAGGTATGTCGCCAGCCAGAAGGCTGTCATAGCGGCTCGAATACTGACTGTAATTAGCCATAACTAATTTAATCTTTCCTATCCTTGAAAGTTGTCGCTTCAATACCTCCATATTAGGAAGAAAAGCTGTAGGCACAGCATCTATCAGAAACAGATGCTTTTCTCTTGCAATCTTTACCAGTTCGCAGGCTTGTATATATCTGGTACAAAAAGGTTTCTCGCAGATGACATTTTTGCCTGCAAGAAGCGCCCGCTTTGTCTGTTCATAGTGAAGAATATTAGGAGTAGCAATATAGACAAAGTTTATATCATCATCCGCTAGAAATTCATCCATATCTGTATATACTTTCTTTGCGCCATACTGCCCGGCAAGCGCACGTCCCTTCTCTCTGCTTCTGGAATAAACCGCTGTCAGGCGTATGCCGTCTGTGATCTTTACATTATCCAAAATAGAATGTACAATAGCTCCTGAGCCGATCGTTCCAAGTCTGATTTCTTTCATTATGCTTTTCCTCCCTTACTTTTGGTGGGATTTTGCAACTTTCGTTGCTTCCTCAAGTATTTCAAGCACACAGGTAACTTCCTCATCTCTGACACATTTTTCACCCCTCCCTTTAATGGCAGCGATAAGACTGTCATAGATATATTCGTAACGAGCACATCCTACCGGAACTTTCTCCGTTACTTTTTCGCCACAGTCATTGATATACAACAGCATACCCCACCGTTCCTCCGGTGCCGGATCCGTACTGATAATGTAACGCCCTGGTACTTTTTTCTTTACTGAATTGTGTATGACAGGCGGAAGAGTAAAGCTGCCCCTTGTACCGTGATCAGATTTGTATTCGGGTTCATGTCCTGTCTGGTTTGAGAAAGAGGTTCTATCATTGACTCCCGGCTCTGTTCTTCTGATCCCGCCTAATATAGTCAGGGCTTGTAACTGTCCGGAAGATGATTGTGTCATGTTCCCCTATATGATACGTTCAAGCACATTTTCCCAAATATTTTGGGAGCAGCTCTCCGATCAAAACCTGATGAGCCTTTTTTTCAGGCAGGCACTTGGCAACAAAAACAATACATCCTATCTCCTGTTTAAAACAGATGGAGACCTTACTATCGAGCTGCTCCTATATTCCATTTTTAAGCAGTATTGCGCAGACAATCCCTACAGTGCACAGATGAGCAACTCTCTGATGGGTACCTTTTTTCTGTATCTCCTGCAAAATTATGAAAAAACCGCGCGTGTCTCAAAGAATAGTAAACTGCACTGGAAACCGGAATTTGCTGCCATACTCACCTATATCCATGAACATTACCAAACAGTAACTCTGGAGGAGCTTTCCCGGGTGTTTAACTACAGTCGGCGGCAGATCATCTGTATTATCCAAAACAGCACTACCAAGAACTTTTCACAAATATTAACACAGCTCCGTATGGAAAGAGCCGCCTCTATGATTGCAACAAATACTATGACTATGGAAAATATTGCTACCGAGCTCGGCTATGGTTCTCTTAGCAGCTTTTATCGGGTATTTGTCAGCTATTATGGTATGACGCCAAGAGAATGGAGACAAAAAAGATTGGAATAATGAGTGTTATCTGTTCGCCTTACTTTGTAATATTAAACGTTTCTTTCCGGCAGCTTTTCCGCTGCCCGATGCTCTTGGCTTCCGCGCGTTCTGCTTCTTACGCACGCTGTACCCGAATGTCCCGAGCTTTTTCCCCAGATCCAGATATTCCCCATGTGAGTAGGCGATCAGTCCGGTTCGGTTCAGATCAAATTTTCCTTTTTCATCCATATATGCCTCGTCAGCCTGCACTGCCGTCACTTCCGCGAGAAACATATGATGGCTGCCAAGTTCCTGAATACTTTTTACCCTGCACTCGATATTAACAGGGGCTTCTTCGATCACAGGAGCATACTTCAAAGACGCCGCGCTGCCCTTTGTCAGCCGGCATTCTTTCCACTTGTCCACATCCCTGCCTGAGCGGACGCCGCAGTAGTCTGTGGCACGGGCAAGTTTCTTTGTAGTCAGGTTGATGACGAACTCTCCGCTCTCTTTTATCATGTGATAGGAATACCGCTCCGGGCGGACAGAGATATACGCCATGGGCGGATCCGTACACACAGTCCCTGTCCACGCGACTGTCAGTATATTGCTGTTGCCCTCTTTGTCCGCCGTACTCACCATAACAGCGGGCAGAGGATAGATCATATTCCCCGGTTTCCATGTCTGTTTTGCCATACTTATTACTGATTCTCCTTTTATTGCTGCAGCGCGCCGACCAGAGTAGGTACGAGCTGTTTCTTTCTGGATACCACGCCTTTGAGCATGATCGTCCCCGTATCCTCCGGCAGATCGTATGCGCTTAGGATCTTCTCTCTCGCCTCATGCCCGCAGCAGAGAAGCTCGGAGGATTCGGTAATGATATTGGTCAGCATGAAAAAGATCATATTGAGTCCGTGGTTGCTGCGGGCTTTCTCAAGGTGAGGCTGCACGATATTCCGGATCTCTTTCAGTTCATCCGCGCTCATGGAGTTGACCTGTCCGACTCCGAACACCGTGTCATTGACCGTAAACTGTTTGAAATCAAGGAAACAGATTTCTTCCGCGCTCTTTCCCTTCAGGTTGCTGCCGGCGTTGAACATCTCCTGAGCCAGATTTTCAACCTCAACGCCTGCGATCCCTGCAAGTTTTCTCGCTGCATTTTCATCAAGAGGCGTACAGGTAGGGGAACGGAACATCAGCGTATCCGAGATGATCGCCGAACAGAGAAGCGCCGCATTGACCGGGTCAGGTTCAACACCCGCCTCCTGATACATCTGATATACGATCGTGGCGGTACATCCCACCGGCTGATTCCGGAAGAACACCGGTCCCATCGTCTCGATACTGCTCAGTCTGTGGTGATCGATGATCTCCAGCACCTCCGCTTCTTCCACTCCGTCAACCGCCTGATTTTTTTCATTGTGGTCTACAAGGATCACCTGCTTTTTCCTCACATTCAGCAGTCGCCGTCTGGAGATCAGTCCGAGGAATTTCCCTTTGTTGTCAACAATGGGGAAGTCGCGGAAACGCTTGCGTGCCATTACCTCTCTCACGTCGTCTACGTAATCTTTCATCTTGAATGTAACCAGATTTTCCTTTGTCATAAAATATTTTACCGGGATGCTCTGGTTGATG
Source organism: uncultured Mediterraneibacter sp. (assembly GCA_964548625.1). GTDB lineage: Bacteria > Bacillota > Clostridia > Lachnospirales > Lachnospiraceae > Mediterraneibacter. Next base: position 1,677 of record CAZJRY010000037.1, on the reverse strand, counting down.
TGCTGCGCCGCCGTAAATGTATCATGGGGCGACCGTATGATCACGATCTCCTTTTCCTCCGCCTGTTTAATGATCCTGTCGGATACCGGCGCGTTCTGGCAGACTACCATGCAGCTCGCGTTCACGTCTACGGCGCACTGCTGGGCATCCTTGCGGTCCCCGATAATAACAAGATCATCTTTATTGATAAAATCCGACATCAGGATCCTGCTTGATGCGGCGATCACGACTTTTCCCTTCAGAAGATATCCGTGCTCATTCCCTGTAAGGATTTCGCCGTCTACCGCACGCGCGATATTGCGGTACTGGGTCCGCGCTTTCGAAAGGATGGTGCTGTCGTACACTTCCATATAGGTCTTTGCAATATCGCCGATGGTGATAAGCCCTTCCAGTTTCCCGTTTCTTGTCACGGGGAGCGTATGTATATTGGACTCCTGCATCTTCTCCCATGCGGTACGGATAGATATGCTGCTCTTTAATCCATCCACCTCTTTTAATTCCACATCCTTGATCTGTTCCCTCAGGTCGGACAGCAGTCTTGGGGGCCTTACTCCGAAATGTTCAAGCACATACTGTGTCTCTTCATTTAGCTGCCCGGCTCTTCGCGGCTCGTGCGGCATACCGGTGATGTGTGTTTTCAGCGCGGCATAGGCGATCGCCGAACAGATGGAGTCTGTGTCCGGATTTTTATGTCCTACAACATATACTTTTCTTTCTTTTTCCCTGCTCATACAGCCATACTCCTGTTGATTTCTGACAGCAGCGCGCCATAATAATATTACCGGATCGCGCTGCAGCCGTTATTTACTTAAGATTCTTTGCGTTCCTTATTAAGATTGCCATTTTTTTCATAGATAGTCAACCCACAGTTGTTTTTTCTGCCCGTTTTATGGTATACTGATTGCGCTGAAATGCAATCCGGGCTGACTGGTTGTGTTGAAAATCTAAGTAAGTTGAGGTGCTGTACAATGAGCGAAGAAATGAAAGAAGAATTACGGGAAAGCAAAACTGTTGAAACTATGGCTGATTACGAAGATCATATCGATGACGCGAATCCATGGAACAGAGTTGCTGAATATATGGAAAACAAAACGATTCTCCCTGTCAAGGTCGAAGGCATCGTAAACGGCGGCGTGATCTGTATGGTCGAGGGACTCAGAGGCTTTGTTCCCGCTTCCAAGCTTTCCCTTAGCTATATCGAGGATCTTGAGACATATCTGCTGAAAGATATCGAAGTGCAGGTGATCGATGCAGATCAGGCGAATAACCGCCTCGTACTCTCCGCGCGCGAGATTCTGAAAGAAAAAGAAAGAAAGGCCCGCGAAGAACAGATCGCGAATCTGAAAGTCGGAACTGTCTTAAGCGGAACAGTTGAAACGCTCCAGAACTATGGTGCTTTCATAAAGCTCGAGAATGGTCTTTCCGGTCTGGTCCATGTATCCCAGATCTCACAGAAACGCGTAAAGGTACCGGCAGACGTACTCAATACAGGCGATGAAGTGAAAGTAAAAGTCATCGGAATCAAAGACGGCAAAGTCAGCCTGAGCATGAAAGCTCTTGAGGAAGTGAAAGAAGAACCGGAAGAGAAAGTCGTGCTTCCGAAAAGCGAGGAAATCGGAACAAGTCTTGGGGATCTTTTCAAAAATCTGAAGCTGTAAGTCCGTTTCCGGGCAACAG
>CAZJRY010000036.1:0-19599 GCA_964548625.1 uncultured Mediterraneibacter sp. | reverse complement strand
CGTAAGTGTCTTTGATAGAATAACAGTTTGGATCAAAGTCCTCCTTATCAAACCAGTTGACCACCCCGCCTTTCTGTATGAACTGATAGGACAGATCCGGTTCCGCTGACCTGCAGATGGAAATCTCATCACACAGCTCCTCTTCTTTGCTTTCTCCCATCGCAACGGCACGGATCCTGTGCTCCCCTGAGATCGGTACCTGAAACCGGAAACAGTATCTTCCCTGTTCCCTCTCCTCCTCTTTCCCATCCACAAAGAGGGTAACTTCGGACTGGTTACTGTATACTTTGACTTCTGTGACGTCCTCCGCCCGGTTTACATACCTTCTCCCGCAAATATGGACAAAGGGCTCGCTGCTCCAGTGTGCTTTGTAGAGATAGAAAGCGTCCTTCTTCAGCTTTCTGTCCATAGTCACCAGCCCCTTCTGGTTCACGCCGTGCTTTCCTCCTTCATCACGCCCGTCCGCGGCGAAATCAAACATGTTCCAGACATGGGTTGCCCAGAGATAAGGTCTCTGTTCGATCATATCGAGAATGTGTTCATGATATACCGTCTGATAGGATTCGGTATAGTCTCCCCTCTTCGGTTCCGAAGACTGGAATGTCGGATTGGCGTCCGCCCCGTACTCGGAAAATCCAATGCAGCGGTCCGGATAAGTTTCGTGATATTCATCGAAAAAGCTGTCATTCTGAGACAGTTCTCCCAGATACCAGCCAAAGTACAGGTTGTAGCTTCCGATATCCGGTATTGAAAGCAGTTTGCTGTCCGTCTCCAGCATGAACACATGAGCCATCGTGGTAGGACGCGTCGGATCCAGCCTGTGACACAGCTCATTTAAAAGCCGATGGTTTTCCAGAAGGTCTTCCGTCACCCCTCCCGCTGCCGTGATCTCATTGGAAAGTCCCCAGCATGCAATACAGGGATGATTATAATTCTGTGTGACCAGCTCCCTCATCTGACTGAGGGTGTTTTCTCTGCCGTTCTTCATGTGGAGCGTGATATAGGGGATCTCCGCCCACGCCACCATTCCTGTCTCGTCACAGAGGTTATAAAAATACTGTGCGTGCTGATAATGTGCGAGACGGATCGTATTTGCGCCTATCTCCCGGATGATCTCCAGATCCTCCCGGTGCATCTCTTTTGTCAGGGCATTTCCCACGCCTGCCCGGTCCTGATGGCGCGACACTCCACGAAGGGGATAGGAGCGCCCGTTAAGAAAGAATCCTCTGTCCGGATCGATCTCCATCTTCCGGCAGCCGAATCTGACAGAAATCTCGTCCTGCGCCGCATCCCCCTCATACAGTTCTGCCGTAACTTTGTATAAAAAAGGATCGTCCAGTCCGTTCCAGAGCCGTGCATTCGGAAGGTCAAATTCTGCCTTTGCGTATCCTTCGGAAACAGGAACATCTTTCTGCTGTCCGCCAAGAGAGAATCTTACCTCGAACTCTTGTCCGTCCCCTGTTCCTTCCGTCCAGGCTTCCACGGTGACTTTCGCCCTGCCCGCAGGCAGTCCGCTTTCGTCTTTGCCACTGATCTCAACCTCCGGCGTCACCCGTATCCCCGGCGCCCCTTCATACCCAAGCGCGAAATGACTTTCGGACACAGTGATCAGGCTCACATCCCGGTAAAGTCCTCCGTAGAATGTAAAATCCGCTTTCTGCGGATATACCCGGTCATTGTCTCCGTTGTCCACGGATACAACAAGTTCATTTTCTTCTCTGATACGCCCGGTCAGATCCGCGCGGAACGTAGAATACCCTCCCTCGTGACGGGCCAGATGTATACCGTTGAAATATACGTCCGCAGTCATGGCCGCGCCCTCAAACTCCAGCCATACTTCCGTTCCGTCAGGAAGATCTCCGTTCACTGTTTCCGACTGTTCTGATCCGCAGAGTGCCTTGAGTTCCTTTCTGCTCACCTTTTTCGTATACCAGCAGGTTCCTCTGTAATAATCATTTCCGCCGTCCTGTCCGTCTTCAGTGTTCCATGTATGGGGCAGCGTGACCGCTGTTCCCTTCTGTGCGCACGCGTCTTCCGCGTTTTCCGCATGTTTTACGAAATTCCATCCTTCATTAAATACTGTTTTTTTTCTCATCGTTCTCTCCGGCCTTCCCTTTCTGACTTTTCTGCTATTTCTCCGCCGCCATGCTTCCCAGCACGCGCAGGCTCTCTTTCGGGTATCGTTTCTGCGTTTTCCGGTCCACACCGATGAGACCGAATGTCATGGCAAACCCTTTCTGCCACTCAAAATTATCCAGCAGCGACCAGTACAGATACCCCTTCAGCGGGATCCCGTCTTCTATGCATTTCTGCAGGCTGCCCGTCGCTTCCCGGATATATTCGCATCGTCTCTCATCATCATCCGCGGCGATCCCGTTCTCTGTCACGATCAGATCTCCCCGGAATCTCTCTGAAACTTTCCTCACCACGTCCGCTATCGCTTTCGGGTAATCTTCATATCCCATCTGTGTCCGGGCTGATCCGGCCGGAGCTTCCGCCACGCCGTTCTCATCGAAAAACTTTCTTGTATAACACTGGACGCCCAGAAAATCATCATTCCCGATCCATGGAAGATAATGCAGGAATTCATCATCCCACTCTTTCCCGGCATTATCTTCTCCGCCGGGAAAAGCAACCATATCGTGAAGGGACAGCGTCAGGCCGATCTTCAGATGAGGGCACGCTTCTTTCATCGCTTTTTTCGCCGCCTGATGAGCCTTCATCACAAGGATATCTCCTTCCGGGGTACACTGAGATACGAACGTGTGCATATCCATAGGATTCTCAAGCCCGAATGTCTGCGCGCACTCCATCATGCCCAGCATCATATTTTCTTTATTCAGATTGATCCCGACCTGTACCCGGCTTTCTCTGTCATCGACAATCCCTTTCCCGTTTTCAGGCGCCGACTCTTTCATTCCTGCCGTCCGCTTCGTCATTTCTTTTATCAGGGCCGCAAGCTGGAGACGCATATTTGCCTCATTGATGGTACATACATACTCCATCTGATCGCCAAGTTCAGACACCAGCTTTCCGCAGAATGCGGCGAACAGTCCGACCACCTCCGGATTCTCCCAGCCGCCCATGGAGATCAGCCATTTCGGAGATGAAAAATGCATCATTGTAACCACCGGCCGGATTCCGTTTTCATGGCAGCACTGCAGGACTTTTCTGTAGTGTTCCACTTCTGTTTCATTCCACGCATCTTTCTCCGGCTGGATCCTGGACCATTCAATGGAAAACCGGTAACTGTTTAATCCCGCTTCCGCCATCAGACGGATGTCCTCCTCATAGCGATTGTAGTGATCCACCGCATCCAGCGACGGCTCGTTGAACATGGTATGCGGCACCTGCTCCTGCGCCCAGTAATCATTATAGATATTATTTCCTTCCACTTGGTGCGCCGCTGTCGCCGCGCCAAGCATAAAGCCCTCTGCGAATTTCTTCATAATTATCTCCTCATACTGAATTTTAGCCTTTTTGTTCCGTATACATTATATATCTCTTGCTCCCAAATTCTTGTATATAAATTCACTTTTATGTTCATTTTTTCACGTTTTTCTTGCCCGACAAAACACTTTCAGCATATAATGTGTTTATAGTCAAAGTCAAAGACCCTCGCAGCAGTCGCCAAATGGACATGCTGGCATGTCCGCTTCGCTCGTTGCCCGCGGGAATAAAAAGGAGGCGTCAGATCATGCATTTAGCGGCAGATACAAATATCACGGAATTTCTGAAAGAAGTCCGGAACTGTTCCGGCGAAGTCTGTTTCAGGACCTCGGAGGGGGATTCTCTCAATCTGAAATCAACGCTGAGTCAGTTTATATTCTGCAGTCTTACCGAAGAACCGGAGATTCTGTACAGAGGTACCATATTGTATGATATCTCAGATGAAGAACGGCTGAATAAATATCTGGAGGACGACTATGACGAACAGTGAACGTATTTCTTTCTTTTGCGAACTGATCTGCTGCAATTACAGAATATATCTCTGGAGTTATTCTCCTGATCTTACCCTGCTCCACACGACATGTCCTCCGGCCAACTCTTCCTGCGAACCTGTCCTTCTTCCTGATTTTGCTTCCTCTCTGCTTGAATATATTGCGCGGGGCGGCAGTATGCCTTTTATCTTGGACACACTTCCCGGACTTCTCTACACCGCCACATTTGAATACCGGGGATCTGAGCTTGCCGGAATCCATATCATCGGGCCGGCATTTACCGGAAGGAACTCCAACCCTCTGCTGAAGAGGGAGCTTGATCAGAGGGAATACTCTGTCCGGCTTCGCTCCCTGATCTTCCGGCAGCTTGAACAGATTCCGATCATTCCTACCGATCAGCTTCTTCAATACGCGGTGATGTTTCACTACTGCGTTACCGGCGAGCATATTGCTGTGACCGATATAGAATATTCGCCTGAAAAAGAGTATTCCGGTCCCGATGAACTGAATCTGATCTCCGAAGAACACCGCGGCGTATGGAATGCGGAACAGGCTCTCATGAAAATGATCCGCGAAGGGAATCCTGATTATAAAAAAGCGCTGGAGAGATCAACTCTTCTGAGCAGCGGGATCAAATTCGATACCGGTGATTCCATCCGGCGGCAGAAGAGCAACCTGCTCACCCTGCTGACCCTCTTCTCCAGGGCAGCCATTGAAGGAGGGCTCGCCCCCTCTGTTTCTTATACCCTGAACGACTCCTACGCCGCTCAGATCGAAGACTGCAAAACAACCTCCGCTCTGGCTTCCCTTGCTCAGACGATCATGGACGACTATATCCGGAGAGTCCGGCAGGTCAGATCGGACAACGGGATTTCTCCTCAGATCCGGGCAATCTGCGACTATATCAATATGCATCCGAAAGAAAGGTTTTCTATTTCCGTCTTTGCCAGACAGGCAGGTTACACAGAATACTATTTTTCACATAAATTCAAGCAGGAGACCGGCATGAGTATCTCTGAATACATCCGTAAAGTCAAGATCGGGCATGCCTGTCTTCTGCTTGCGGGAACCCGCATGGGCATACAGGAGATCAGCGATGAGCTTGGTTTTTCCTCTCGCAGTTATTTTTCTTCTTCCTTCCAGAAACAGGTTGGGATATCGCCGAGTGAATACCGTCGAAAAAATTTAAAAATGTAATTATTCACGAATTCTTGAACAGATTCACGAATTTTTACACTCTCTTTCTTTTACATTCTACTATAATTCACAATAAACAATATCATCTGACACAAAACCGGAAAAAAGAATAAGAAGAAAGAGAGGAACAGTTATGTCTGAAAAACACAAATTAACCCAGAGTGAGATCGACGGCGTACAGTACCGCCGCGCAAAATTATGGCAGATCATCTTATATGCCTGCAACGGACTGGTCGGTATGAGCGTCTATTCTCTGATCGGGCTGGCAAGCTACAGCGCCAGCATCGGATATGGGATCTCCACGATCATCGTAGGCTATATTCTGACCGGAACACGTATCTTTGACGCCATCACAGATCCGATGGTCGCATTCCTGTACGACAGGATCAATACAAAATTCGGAAAACTGCGTATCATGCTGGCAGGCGGCTTCGTCATTGAAGCAGTGGCTCTTCTGGCAATGTTCGATCTGGTGTCCGGCAAAGGCTTCGGCACCATCGTCTTTATCCTTCTGTACTGTCTGTATGTCATCGGCTACACGATCACAAATATGACGGCGCAGACCATCCCCGCTCTTCTGAGCAATGATCCGAAGCAGCGCCCGGTGATCGGCGTATGGACGACAGCGTTCAATTACCTGGTGCCGATCACATTGACCATTGTACTGAACGTGATCCTGCTGCCCATGTTCGGCGGTACATATAATCAGGCTTTTCTCTCTGCCGCATGCCGCGTATGCCTTCTGGTCGGCCTCGTCGGGATCATCCTGGTCTGCATCGGCGTATCCGGGATCGACAGACCGGAAAGCTTTGTCGGGACAGGTGAGAAAAAGGAACATCTGAAGATCCGGGATATGGTCAATGTACTCAAAGGCAACCGTCCGCTCCAGTGTTATATCATCTCCGCCGCGTCCGATAAGATCGCGCAGCAGACCGCGTCCCAGTCTATCGTTGTAACACTGATGTTCGGGATCGTCATCGGGAACATGGGACTCAGTACGATCCTCAACGCGATCGGGATGTTCCCGTCCATCATCTTTGCTATCTTGGGCGCGAAATACGCCGGAAAATACGGAAGCCAGAAGACCATCGTTGTCTGGACCTGGATCAGCGCAGTTATCGCCGCGGTCACGATCCTTTTCTTCGCTGTTACAGACCCTTCCGGCATCGCAGTCATGCTCAGCCCGATGATGATACTCTATGTGATCCTGACCTTTGCCCTAAACGGAGCGAAGATGTGCATCACCACTGCAAACACCTCGTTTATGGCGGATATCATCGACTACGAGCTTGACCGAAGCGGAAAATATGTCCCCGCTGTCGTAACCGGTGTCTACAGCCTCATTGATAAGATCGTATCCGCCTTCGGCGCGACCATCGCCACCGGCGCAGTCGCCCTGATCGGTTATACCACGACCATGCCTCAGCCGGGTGACGCATGTACTTCCGCTGTCTTCTGGACAGCGATGGCGCTGAACTTCGGCATGCCTATATTGGGATGGATCTGTACACTGGTCGCAATGCGTTTCTGTCATTTGGATAAAGAGACGATGGTTCAGGTACAGAAACACATTCAGGAAAAGAAAGAACAGCTGCAGAAAGAAGAGGGCTGAAAAATCATCATGAGATCAGAAATAACCGGACTGACACAGCATTTTATCACGACAGAGCGTCCTTACAGTGAGGGCGCCGTCGAAGTATTCGAACAGAATATCCCTGAACTTGATCTTCGCAGAGCCACTCTTACGATCACCGCTCTTGGCATCTATGAAGCAGAGCTCAACAGGACAAAGATAGGGGAGCAGATGTTTGCCCCCGGCTATACCTATTATTACCATGACCTCTTTTACCAGACGCATGACATCACCGGTCTTCTCCACGGGAACGACACACTCCGGATCTATCTGGGGCAAGGCTGGTACTGCGGCAGGTTCACCTGTGACAACAAGACACAGATTTACGGGGAACGCCCTGCCGTGTCCTGGATCCTGGAGGCCGAACTTTCCGACGGAAGCAGGAAATATTTCTATTCTGACGATCCCTCTGTTCAGGCGGTACAAAGCCCTTATGACTACGCGGGATTCTATGACGGCGAGATCTTCTTCGCGGAAGGCTCGCCTCGCGGCGGCGCACCGGAAATCTTTCCGCCGGTGCCATACAAAGGACCTCTGCCGGATCGTTTCTCTCCCACAGAGATCATGGTGAGATGCAGAGAAGAAATGCCCGTACAGAATGTAACTTTTAAGGGCGGCGCCGCTATCCTTGACTTCGGGCAGAACTTTGCAGGCATCATAGAGATCGATCCCTCAAAGATGACCGGTAGATCCATCCGTATCCGTCACGGAGAGATCCTTGAGCCTGACGGGAGCCTGTACACGCGGAATCTGAGAAAAGCAAAAGCCGAACTCATCTATCATCGCGGAACAGACACGGTGAAATACCGTCCCCGCTTCACCTACATGGGCTTCCGCTACGCGGAGATCACCGGCACGGACTATGTCCCGGGACTCATCACCGCGTATGCCCTTTACAGTGACATGGAGCGCACCGGACATTTTACATGTGACAATTCTCTCGCAGACCGGCTTTACCGGAATCAGGTCTGGGGGCAGAAATCCAACTATATCGAAGTCCCCACCGACTGCCCCCAGAGGGACGAAAGGATGGGCTATCCGGGAGACGGACATGTCTTTGCCCTCACAGGGGCCTGCAACTTTGACACGGAAAGGTTCTGGGCAAAATATCTGCAGGATATCCGCAGCACCCAGCAGGACAATACAGAAGGCTACGTTCCCCCGGTAGTGCCTGCGGAAGGCCCCGCCGGGGTCGGTTTCCTCAATATGCTCGGCTGGGGAAACGCGGTAACGATCATTCCCGAAATGCTTTATCACCAATACGGAACGGACCGATATCTGCGCGAACAGTACGACAGCATGAAATCCCACGTGGAATGCGAGATCCGCCATATGGGCGGTCCTCAGGGTGTAGAAGGACTCTGGATCGCGCCGAATCTCGGGGACTGGCTCTGCCCGGAAAAAGATATCGCGTTTATGGCACAGCACAATGGTCCGGTTTCCAACGCCTTTATCGTGAACGATCTCCGGATCCTGTCGCGGACGGCCCGGTATCTTGGAAAGACTGAGGACGCCGACAGATACGAAGCGCAGCTTGAAAAGACCAGGGAAGCCTACCTGCGCACCTTCATCAATAAGGACGGCACCATGAAGGATGACTATCAGGGCGCCTATATCATGGCTCTGCATTTTGTTGTCCCCAGAGGTCCTGTCTGGGATAGCCTGTTCCGAACACTTACAGGAAAAATCCGCCGGGAGGGTATGCAGACCGGATTCTTCTCAACGGAGCATCTGCTTCCTATGCTCGCTGATAATGGCGAGGCTGATCTCGCCTACGAGCTTCTCCTCCATGAAAAATGCCCGGGCTGGATGTATCAGGTTCTCCGCGGAGCCACCACAATCTGGGAACGCTGGGACGCCATCCTGCCGGACGGCAGTGTGAATGAGGCGGATCAGAATGGAGATAATATGGTTTCCTTTAACCATTACGCTTTCGGAAGCGTTGGCGAATTCTACTACACCCATATCCTTGGCATACGCCCGCTGGAGCCGGGTTACAGTAAGATCCTGATCGCTCCGGTTCCGGACGCCCGCCTGGGAAAGGTCCGCGGCAGCTTTGTAAGCCGCCGCGGAAAAATCTCCGTAACATGGGAAGTGAAAGAAAGCATGTTCTCTCTCCGGATAGAAACGCCGGACAGGACGCTGCTCCGGCTTCCCGACGGAACGGAAAAAGAACTGGAAGCGGGCAGTTACTCTTTTCAATCCGCGATGTAAAGGATCTGTTGGAGTACTCTTTCAATAATAAAGAGGAGCAGTTTGACAATTCGTTGAACTGCTCCTCTCCGGTTTCTGTTATATATGATTTTTTGTGGTAAATTCCGACGGCTTATACATATTGCGGTATTCCCTCGGCGTCATGTGTTTGTATTTGCGGAACATTTTCCCGAAATAGCTCTGTGACGGGAAATTCACATATTCCCCGATGTAAGCGATACTTTCCTCCGAGTAGATAAGAAGATTGGCCGCCCGCTCCACCCGGAAGGAATTGATATAATCCTGCAGGCGCATCCCGGTCTCTTTTGAGAAAAGACGGGACAGATAAGTACTGCTCAGGCCAAGACTGTCCGCCATATCCTGAAGATAGATCTTCTCCTTATAATGCCTGCTCACATAATCCTTACATTTTTCCACATAATTGGAGTGTTTCTTCCGCTCAAGCCTCTTTCTGACCCGCCCGCTCAGATCAGCCACCGCCCGGTTCCTCAGTTCCAGCAGTTCCGATACCTTTTTGCATTCTTCTGATTTCTGTATATAAAAATCACTGAGCTGATAAGCCTCGGCAGGACTCAAGCCCGCTTCAATAGCCGCCCTTGCTCCCAGCGTAACAGCCACCACGACCGCGTTTCTCCAGTGCGCGGTATCTTTCTTTCCCATGCGTCCCATACTCAGGTCCATCTCGTCCGAATAACGGACCGCCTCCTCTGTTTTTCCCTCCCGGATACAGTCCAGAAGTCTCCGCTCTTCCTGATAAGTATGATGATATTTCTCCTGCTCTTCCTCCCGGATTTCGAACAGAATCTGTTCTTTTTCCATCTGTTCCCGGCTCTCCGCACCCAGATGATTTGCCTGTAAGAGTTCTTCTTCCGAATATTCTTCTCCGGTAAACTCTTTCGTAATCATCTGCGCCACCGTAATAACAAGCGAGAGAGGGGCTGAAGGGATCTTCCTGCCGGCGCCGGAACTCATTCCATATTCCCTGAAATATCTCCGGAGCTCGACCTCTCCGATGGAATTCAGGGATACAGGCCCCGACAGGAGAAATTCATCCCCTTTTCTGATACAGGTATAGATCATCTGCCAACTGTCCTGATAGAGCAGAGGCTCATCCTGCTCTCTGCTCAAAATGAGCAGCTTATCCAGAAACTGCCGGTTGTCCCGGATCGGATTAAAAGCCGCATTGGGCCGGTATTCTTCCAGTCTGCCGTCCTGCCAGTGATAAATGCCGGTGCGCAGAAGAAGGGACAGTCTTTCAAGCTGATAGCGGGATTTTTCCATAACATCGCTCCGTTTCCAAAGATTCCGGTCTTTATGTGCTTCCATTATTATATAGGGGAACCGGATCAAATATCAAGAGCCGCATGATGCCCCTGATATACTGCGTTTGTGATCGTAGAAACTTTTCCGGCGTCTCCGATCACCGCCACATACGGGGCGCTGTCCCGCAGGCTGTCCACAAGATCTGTCCCGGGGCGCTGTCCCAGAGCGCAGATGACAGTGCGGCCGGGGACGAGTACCTTCTCCTTGTCCGGCGTCTCGCAGAGGATCCCGGCTTCCGTCACTTCAATTCCGCGGTATCCGGTATGTACGGCCTCTACGTACTTTTCCACTTCTTTCAGCAGAAGAGGCCTGTGTCTTACATTCGCGTCCGGGGCAAGCGTATCCCGCATCTCTACAAGACAGACGTGCTTTCCTTCCATGCCGAGATGTATGGCGCACTCACATCCGGCAAGACCGCCTCCGAATACTGCCACGCTGTCGCTTACCTTATCCTTCTTCAGATAATAATCGTTGACAATGATCACATTGTCTCTGTCCAGTCCCGGCACCGGCGGCAGGAACGGCCCGGAACCCACGCCAACGATCAGGGCGTCCGGACTCTCTTTCTCCACATATTCGGGAGTCACCTCCACGCCGGTGCGGATTTCCGCCCCTGCCTTCCGCGCAAGAAGCTCATAAGTCCCGGACAACTCGTACATTTCATGTTTAAATGGCAGTGCCTGCTCGCTTTTCAGGACGCCGCCCAGTTCATTTTCCTTTTCACACAGAATAACACGGTGGCCTCTTCTCGCTGCTGTGTAAGCGGCATAAAGCCCTCCCGGTCCGCCTCCGGCGATAAGCACCTTCTTTTTCACCGGCGCCGGCAGGACCTCATCTCCCTCTATTTCTCTTCCGATGACCGGATTGACCGTACATCTTCTGGTGGAAGTGGCGGCGCGCTCCGCCATGCATGTAAAGCAGCGGAGGCATTTCACGATCTCGTCCTCCCGGTTCTCCGTCACCTTTCGCGGCAGATAAGGATCCGCGAGGAGCGCCCTCGCCATATATACCACATCCGCCTTTCCGGAAGCAATGATCTCCTCCATCTGTTCCGGACTGTTCAGTGCGCCGATGGCTGCCACAGGTACAGAGACATGCTTCTTGATCTCTGCGGCAAGATACACATTGCAGCCGTGCTCTTTGAACATCGACGGGTGCGTATCCCCGAAGCCTCTCTGATAAGTGCCTGCAGAGACATGGAGCAGGTCTATATAAGGCTCCAGCATTTTCGCAATTTCTACGCCGTCCGCAAGAGTATAGCCGCCCTCGAACAGTTCGGATCCGCTCATACGGAATTCAATGGGAAAGCCGGGTCCCACAGCTTCCCGGACCGCTTTGAGCACCCGGACCGCGAAACGGCACCGGTTCTCCGGTGAGCCGCCATACTCGTCTGCTCTCTTATTGAAGTATGGAGAAAGAAACTGGTTGATCAGCCAGCCGTGCCCGCCGTGGATCATGATCATCTCAAAGCCCGCTCTCTTAGCCAGCCCCGCCGTCTCTCCGTAAGCTGCCACGATCTCGTCGATCAGCTCTTTTGTCAGCGCCTTCACCGGAACGCCGTCCGGACGGACCGTATCTGAGGGTCCCCACTGATGCATCTCCTTTTGTCTCGTCTTGTCTGTCATATAGGTCCCGGCATACATTCCCGAATGGGAAAGCTCGATACTTGGGATCGCCCCGTGCCGCCGGATCGCGTCCGCCGTATAAGTTGCACAGGCGAGGGAGTTCAATATAGACGTATTCAGATGATATGCGTGGGAGCCGTCTGTCTTCGGATGGACCATACACTCGCTCACCGTGACCGCGGCTGCGCCGCCTTTTCCCCTAAGTTCATAAAATGCTGTTGATTTCGGGCCGATGCATCCGTCGTTCGTAATATCTGTTCCGCCCATCGGAGCCGAAAACATGCGATTTCTAAAAGTTACATTTCCTATTTTGATCGGTTTACATAAATTTGGATATTTTCTTTTCATCTGTAATCCTCCGTTTTTTATACAGTTTCTTTTAACTGTGTCAGCTCTTCTGTCAGTTTCCCGATCTCCTCAGGCGAAAAGCCCATGAAGAACATACCCTGAAGCGTCTCCAGGCTCTCATTTAAGAATTCTTCATCTCCGGAGCCGAGGAAATGCCCCAGAAGCGGCGATATCCTGTCAATGATCTCCATCGTCTTCTCATCCTGCATCATGTCCTTGAACAACGTCTTCTTCGTGTATAGGCAGCGCAGATCCTGCGTGGGAAGATATTCGTATTCATAGGTTCCCGCTTCCACCTCAAAGACGCCGCCGTCATAGAAAGGAAGGCCGATGACCGCACTGCAGTCAAACGGTACTTCTACGGTCACTTTCACCTTGCCGTCCGGACAGATCTTCCACGCCACGCGGTAAGTTCCGGACGCCGAATCATACGTCATATCCAGATGCCTCAGCTTCTGGTTCATGAGCGGTGTGACGAGCGCCTTTTTAAAGCCCGGCTCAAGCGCCTTCAGACCGGCCACATCCCGGTAAAGATACTCCACAACAGCGCCGAATGAATAATGGTTCAGTGAATTCATCATCGTACCGCTCAAATGTCCGTCGTCAAGTACAGAGTTCCATCTCTCCCAGATGGTGGTCGCCCCGAGGTTAATGCAGTGCATCCAGCCCGGAAAGCCTTCCTGAAGGAGATAGTAAAACGCCTCTTCTTCCATGCCGTTTTCCGCCATGACCCGGCACATGAGCGGAGCGCCCACGAATCCGCCTTTCATCTTATAGCAGTCTTTGTAAAGCCGGTTCTTTAAGCCCTCCACGATCCGCTCCTTGTCTTTATAAATACCGAAATACAAAGCCACGATATAGGCTGTCTGGGTGTCGATGCAAAGCCTTCCCGTATCGGAAAAATATTCTTTTAGGATCGCCGCATATATCTTTTCATAGAGATCACGGTAATATTTCTCGTCTTCCTCAAGCCCCAGCTCGTGAGCCGCGTCCGCTGTCTTCTTCACAGACGCCGCATAATAGCAGGATCCGATATAGTAATCATCCGTGCCGCCTTTCATGCTCTGCCGGGTACGGCCGTCGAGAGCAAGCCAGTCTCCCAACTGGTTGCCATAGTCAAACAGGTATCGCTGCCCCCTTGCCTTATCTTCCTTTGTGATCTTATCCACCCAGTCTTTCATCATGGGATAATATTCTTTCAGGGCATATTTATCCCCGTAATGTTCATAGAGGACTGTGGGAAGGAATGTGGCGATGTCTCCCCAGATGCTGCTGAAGATGGCTGCGTCTTTATCAAAGACCGGGATCACGCCGGGAAGAATGCCGTCCAGCTTCACCTGCTCCGTGCGCAGGTCATGGATGAACTTGTGATAA
The DNA here is from genome assembly GCA_964548625.1 of uncultured Mediterraneibacter sp. Lineage (GTDB taxonomy): Bacteria > Bacillota > Clostridia > Lachnospirales > Lachnospiraceae > Mediterraneibacter. Next base: position 5,944 of record CAZJRY010000036.1, on the reverse strand, counting down.
AACGCGGCTGTGTCCATGTTATAGCTGGCTGTTCCGCAGAAGACCTGAGCGTCTCCGGTCCAGCCCAGTCTCTCGTCTCTCTGAGGACAGTCAGTGGGGAAGTCCACAAAGTTGGATTTCTGTCCCCACATGGCGTTGGAGATGAGCCGGTTTACCCCTTTATGGCCGGTCTCTATCTGCCCGGTCGTATCCATGCGGGAATAGATCGCTTTGCCCGTGAAATCCTCCGGCCTTATTTCCCCTTCCCATCCCGTCACCCTGATGTAGCGGAATCCGAAATAGGTAAAACGGGGCTTCACCATCTCCTCTCTTCCGTCGGAAATATAAGTAAACTGTGACTTGGCGGAACGGTAATTCTCATTGTAGAAATTTCCGTCCTGAAGGATCTCTCCGAATTCAAGCACTACTTTCGCGCCTTTTCTCATACGGGCGCAGAAGACCGGATATCCCGCGAAATTCTGCCCGAAATCGAGGACAGTCTCCCCTGTCGGCGTGCGGATGATCTCTTTGACCGGCATGTCTTCCATCTCAAGGAGCGGCAGGCTGTACCGCTCTTTCAGCGTTCCCTCCGCCTCTGTCAGGACAGCATGTTTCTCCGGATTCTCCTTTCCGTCCCACAGGAGACGGTTGAGCGACTCCCCATCGTAAATGTCGCTGGCTTCTGTGTCCGATCCCGCATATGTCCAGCTCTCATCGGAGGGGATCGTCTGAATGCTGCCGTCCCCGTATACGATGCGGATCTCGGCGATCATCCGGAACCTGCTGCCGAAGTTCTCAGCCATCCCCGCAAGCCCGAAGCGGCCTTTGTACCAGCCGTTTCCAAGAGCGACCCGGAGTTCATTTTCATCTTCCAACATGTGAGTGATATCAAAGGTGAGATACTGCACCTCATCGTGATAGTTGCTGTAATAGGGCGTGAGGATCTCATCCCCGATCTTCTTCCCGTTCAGGGAGGCCGTAAAAAGCCCGAGTCCGGAAATATAAAGTCGGGCTTCCCTGACTTCTCCCGCCGGGCGGAATGTTTTTCCGAATACCGGGTGGAAGCGGTCTTCTTCACGGGTGGCGATCCATTTCCCGATCCATGGTTCCCCCATCTTCGCAGTCTCGAAGTAAACCGGATCGCTGACCGCCTTTTCGCCCGGCTCATTTTCAACCTGCACGCGGATGTAATATCTGGTATATGGCTTCTGCCCGATCTCCAGCAGTTCTCCCAGAGAGGACAGGTCCTTTCCTTCTTTCACATAAAAAACATCCGAAAACTCCGGGTCCGACGCCGCCTCGATACGCGCGGACGCCTGATGTTTTGCCTGAGTATCTCTTACCTTCCAGCTCACGCGGGGATCCTGAAAGTCAAATCCGATGGGATTTTTCATGCCGTTGATCTTAACATCTGTGATCTTCATATCGAAATTCCTCCTACTATCACACATTTCTCATTTTATACGAAAAGGACTGCTTTTACAAACAGTCCTTTCTTCTTCCTGTGAACAACAGTATCCTTATTTCGCGGCTTTCTCCATCTCCGGGAGTTTCTTCTCAATATCATAGAGGAGAACCAGTACGATGAATACCAGAGCACACATGATAACCGGAATCCAGTTATACAGGAACCGGATCGCCGTGATGACAGAATCCGGCTGCGCGATCCCCTGAACATCCAGAGACGCATCGAATCCGGCCGCATCCATCACCCATCCGAGAACTGCCGTTCCGATACCAAGTCCCAGCTTCTGCGACGCTGACATCGCCGCGTTTCCCATGCCGACCGGGTCAACCCCGCTTTTCAGCCTGCTGTATGTGATCGTATCCGCGATCATTCCCATTGCCATACCGCCGCTCATCCCAAGACCAAGTCCTTTCAGCGCGTTAAAGATCACAATAGTCGGAAGACTATGGGCAAACAGCCCGAATCCGAGGAAGCCGAGCGTCATAAACAGCATACCCGCCTTGTAGATATTCGCTTTCCCAAACTTCTTCATAAAGAAAGGCGTGATGAACATGATCGCAAACTGCGCTATGGAAATTGCATTGGACATCCATCCATACCAGCTCATATCATCATAAATATACTGACAATAATACACATTACCTACCGAGTACATGATGACTACAAAAAAGATCACGAAATTTGCGAAAATCATTGTCACCCAGTATCTGTTCTTGATCAAAGCTTTGAACGCCGCGATCGGGTTTGCCGCATTTTCCTTCTTTCCGTCGGAGACACTCTCAGTACCCTCATCTTTCACACGTTCCCTTGTGGTAAAGAAACAGATCAGCGCAAGGAGCGCCATGATAACCGAGATCACAGTCATTGTCAGGGTGAACGCTCTCTGTGTATAAATATTTTCCGTATTGTCCGTAAACGCGGTCAGCATAACAACGAATACCGAATTGATGATCACATTCGCCAATGTCTGGAAGATCTGCTGTACATTGCCGAGCATCCCTCTCTCATATGTATTCTTTGTCATAAGAGAGATCATCGAGTAATACGGAACTGCCATTGATGTAAAGCAGACAGTATTTACCAGATTATAGAAAATAAATACATACACATATTTTGCCATCTCCGGCCAGTTGGACGGAACCGTGAACAGAAGTACCGTTGTGATCGCAAATGGAATACACATCCTCATCAGCCATACACGAGCTTTGCCGAATCTTGATTTTGTGCGGTCTACAATATTTCCCATGATCAGATCGGAAATACCGTCGAACACTTTAGAAACAGCGATAATCGATGCGATGATCCCCGCATCCAGCAGTGCGCAGTTTGTAAAATAAATTGTCAGAAACGATCCGATCACGGCGTTGACCGCGTTCATCCCAAGCTGACCGCAGCCATAACCAAGCCGTTCTCCCCATCCCAGCTTTGCAGCCGGGTCATTGTGTTTTGTTGCTAATCCCTGCATTTCTTCTCCTCCTACTACAATGTAAAATCAGCTAAAGCCCTGCCGCTTACCGGCTGCTTTTGTTGTTGGCTGTATTGTAACAGAATCAGTCCTGTTAAAATATTGTGATTTTATCTTTTTTGTCATTATTTTGTTCTGATTTTATTTTGTCTCTCTTATTCCAGAGTAAATGACGCCAGCGACGGATTACCGGATAAGGCAGCGGCAGAATGGATGCCCGCCGAAAGTAAATTTAGCTGTTGTCAAACCGAGATGCCTCTACTATAATAAAAATATATGAGTACGCGGTCTTGAGAAACCGTATTACAGGAGGAAACAAGTGAAGAATGAATTAGTGATAGTTCTTGATTTCGGCGGACAGTACAATCAACTCGTTGCAAGACGTGTCAGAGAATGCAATGTGTATTGCGAAATTTATTCCTATAAAACCGATATCGAAAAAATTAAAGAGATGAATCCCATGGGAATTATCCTGACAGGAGGACCAAACAGCTGCTACCTGCCGGATTCACCGACATATCCGGACGAGCTGTTCAAATTGGGAATACCGGTACTCGGGCTCTGCTACGGCGCTCAGCTTATGATGCATGTGCTTGGCGGAAAAGTAGAAAAGGCAGATGTCAGGGAATACGGAAAAACCGAAGTCATGATCAACAAGACTTCTTCTAAAATATTTGCGAATGTCTCCACTACGACAGTCTGTTGGATGAGCCATTTTGACTATATTTCAAAAACAGCGCCCGGATTCGAGATATCTGCACATACTGCTGACTGCCCGGTGGCAGCGGCAGAGAATGAAACAGAGAAACTTTACGCGATCCAGTTCCATCCGGAAGTGCTTCACACTCAGGAAGGGACAAAGATGATCAATAATTTCGTAAAGAATATCTGTAAGTGCAGCGGCGACTGGAGAATGGATTCTTTTGTGGAACATTCAATCAAAGCAATCCGTGAAAAAGTAAAAGATGGTAAAGTTCTTCTCGCATTGTCAGGCGGCGTAGATTCTTCCGTGGCAGCGGGACTTCTTTCCAGAGCGATCGGCAAACAGTTGACATGTGTATTCGTAGACCATGGGCTTCTCCGTAAAAACGAAGGAGATGAAGTGGAAGCCGTCTTCGGATCAGAAGGTGATTTTGATCTGAATTTCATCCGTGTAAACGCACAGGAGAGATATTACAATAAACTGGCCGGAGTAACAGAACCGGAACAGAAACGTAAAATTATAGGTGAAGAGTTTATCCGTGTGTTTGAGGAAGAGGCAAAGAAGATCGGAGCCGTTGATTTTCTTGCACAGGGAACAATCTATCCGGATGTGGTAGAAAGCGGTCTGGGGGGCGAATCTACAGTAATCAAGTCCCATCACAATGTAGGCGGACTTCCGGATTATGTAGATTTCAAAGAAATCATCGAGCCGCTTCGTGATCTGTTCAAGGATGAAGTGCGCAAAGCCGGACTGGAATTGGGAATTCCGGAAGAGCTTGTATATCGTCAGCCATTCCCGGGACCGGGTCTGGGAATCCGTATCATCGGCGAAGTTACCGCAGAAAAGGTGCGTATCGTGCAGGATGCGGACGCGATTTACAGAGAAGAGATCGCCAATGCAGGTCTGGACAGAGAGATCAATCAGTATTTTGCGGCTCTGACAAATATGCGTTCCGTTGGGGTTATGGGAGATGAGAGAACTTATGATTATGCTATTGCATTAAGAGCCGTACAGACAATCGATTTCATGACAGCTGAATCGGCGGAAATCCCGTATGAGGTCCTCAATAAAGTAATGAGCAGGATCATAAATGAAGTCCGGGGGGTTAATAGGGTATTCTATGATCTGACCAGTAAGCCGCCTGGGACGATAGAGTTCGAATAAGGGGACCCCTTCAGAAAGCCAGTAAAACCGGTACTTGCAAGCAAATTTGTTTAAGTTCCGGCAACGAATCGGCAACTTAAGGGTCTTATTCAAAGAATAATGCATATCTTATTTCATATTAAAACCTTACTGATCTTCAGTTTAAAAAGCTGAAGGACAGTAAGGTTTTTTTAGTTCTGATCATTTATTTTCATTTGTAAACAGATCACTGAGTTTCTGAGATGGTATTCTGGCCCATTTGGAGTATGTGTCCAGTGCCGGGTACCTGTATCTCCACTCATCATATTCATCCTTGCTGATTTCCCCTTTTTCCAGTTTCTCCGCCTGTTGCTGCCATGAAGAAAACATGTCTGCAATCAGCGGATCCAAACAGACGGTTTATGAGACCATTATAGTTTTGCGGAGCAAAACGGACGCGATGCGGAGCGAGCGGACTAACCTCGATTATTGAAATATGATGACACCGAGACAGGGCTTATTGATGCAACCAGAGAGGCGGTTGATGAATTGATCGAATCTCGCCTTCAGGAAATACAGTTTTCTGCTATCGAGGAAAAACTTACGGAAGCATATGAAGATCAAGTAGACGCTTTGCTTAAACTGCAAGATGCAATACAAGTATCCAATGGTGTACAGGAAGAGATGAACGAGTTGACTTCTGCCTATGATGAAGTCGTAGAAAAAATGAATGCGCTCGATAGATTTAATGAACTCACTGAAGAAATTGCTACCGCTACCGGAGATACTTCTGAGCTAATAGAAGAACAGGATGAACTTCTTGATTTACTTACAAATGGTGGAACTGAGAATATTCCAACATACGCAGTTTTAAACGAAGAACTTACCGAAGCACAAGCTAATATTGATGATTTTCAAGAAAAATATACAGAAGTGTTTGAATCTCTGGCGGAAGCAACGGAGACATACGAACTTGCAGGAAGCACCATAGAAACATTAACTGAGATGCTTACATCTGGTATGTATAGCGCGGCAGAGGATGGAGTAGAAGGGGCGATACTTGGGATTGAAGAAGGCGAACAGGCCTTGTCTGATGCGTCTGAACTGCTGGCTGAAGCTGGAATGGATGGATATGCAGAAGGACAAAACAGTAATAGTCCATCTATAGAATACGCGGCATTGGCTGGCGATGCAATTGACGGATTAA
>CAZJRY010000035.1:0-20415 GCA_964548625.1 uncultured Mediterraneibacter sp. | reverse complement strand
ACTGGATTTCCTGCAGTCTCAGCCCGGCGGTGTCTGTCACGGGCAGAGAAAATACGACGGAACGCGCTTTGCTCTCAAGTCCCGCGTGATCCATGATGGATTTCATGATCGCGTTTTTCGTCTCCGCCTTCGCGACGATCAGGATGAGTTCTTTCTCGTCCGCGATAGATACTCCGAGGAATTTCTCAGCCCGCTCAAGTCCTGTTCCTTTCGCATGGATCACAGTGCCGCCGCCGGCGCCCTCCGCTCTCGCGGCGTCCATCACTTCCTCGCTGTGCCCGTGGTTCGCGACTACAATGATCAGTTCATATTTTGTATTTTTCATGACACTCTCCTCTACTTTTTCAACTTTCTGTCCGTCGATCATAAACTGCAGCATCTTTTTTCCGCCCACACTGGACAATGGCATCAGGAAAGCGATGCCTGTGCCGGGAACATCGATCTGAAATCTGTTTTCCAGTTCCCGCTTCACCTTTTTCCAAGTATCGTCTGACACTACGGTCAGCGTCACCATCTTTTCCGTGACTTCAAGCCCGAAATAATCCAGCGTCTCACTGGTGGCTGTTCCCTGTGCCAGCGTACACAGAGTGGAAGAAAGACCCAGCTCCTCATAACACGCCAGAAGCCTGCGTCCTACAGATCTCTTGGTGACAGTCATCAACATATTTATCTCACTCATAACTATAGTCTTTCCTCCTTAAAGTTCTATGATCTCATCATCCGGGATCCGGGCAAAGGCAGCGTCTGCCTTCCCTGTTTCCGCTTTCTCGAGACGTCTGGAATTAAGTTCATACACAAGTCCCAGTATCTGTATCGTGATCAGCGGCGTCATGGCTACCATCGCGACCACGCCGAACGCGTCTGTAACGATAGTTCCGCCCACGCTCGTACACGCGCCGATGGCAAACGGAAGGAGAAACGTTGCGGTCATAGGTCCCGACGCCACGCCGCCGGAGTCAAACGCGATCGCCGTAAAGATCTTCGGCACAAAAAACGACAGGATCAGCGCAATGGCATATCCGGGTATCACGAACCAGAAGATGGATATACCGGTCAGCACCCTCACCATGGCAAGGCCGAGAGATACCGCCACTCCGACGGAAAGGCTCAGGCTCATGGCGCCCGCGCTTATGGTCCCGGAAGTGATATCCTCTACCTGACGTGTCAGGACGAACACCGCAGGCTCCGCGCGGACAATGAAATACCCGATGATCATTCCGATGGGAACGATCACCCATTTATACGGATTGTCCGCCAGCACCTGTCCGAGATAATTGCCCGCGGGCATAAAGCCCACATTTACACCTGTCAGGAACAGGAAAAGCCCTACGTAGGTATACACCATTCCGACCACGATCCTGATGAGCATCCTCTTTGGCACTCCCCGGAAAGCGATCTGGAAAACGACAAAGAATACGATGATCGGAAGGAGGGAGACTGCCATCTCCTGCATATATTCCGGAATACCTTCCGCAAATATGTGCCAGAGTTCTACGGAATCGCCGATGTCCGGAATGCTTTCCGGCACATACTCGGCGCTGTCCGGACGGTAGATCAGGCTCAGCACCAGCACGGAAAGGATCGGGCCCACAGATGAGAGCGCCACAAGACCGAAACTGTCGTCCTCCGCCCGCTCATCGCTTCGGATCGCGGAGATACCGATGCCGAACGCCATGATAAACGGTACAGTCATAGGTCCTGTCGTCACGCCGCCGGAGTCAAACGCGACGGCGATAAACTCATCCTGGGCGAGAAACGCCAGCGCGAACACGATGATATAGAGCACGATCAGCATATGCGCCAGTGAAATATTGTACAGCATACGGAGCAGCGCCGCCACAAGGAAGATCCCGACGCCGAACGCCACAGACAGCACGAGGATCAGCTTCGGCACCGCGGGCACCTGCTCTGCCAGCACCTGAAGATCCGGCTCCGCGATGGTCACGATGAATCCGAGGACAAAGGTCAGAAGCACCATCAGCCACAGTTTTTTCGTCTGCGTCATACTTGTCCCCACATTTTCCCCGATGGGCGTCATGGACATTTCCGCTCCCAGAGAAAAAAGCATCATTCCCACGATCAGGAATACGGCTCCGAGCAGGAACGCCAGCAGGATGCCGGATTCCAGCGGGGCGATCGTAAAGCTTAAGACCAGCACGATCGCGATGATCGGGAGCACCGCTTTGAGAGTCTCATATAATTTTTCCAGTAACTTTTCTTTTAATTTCGCGATTTTAAAATTCACACATTGCCTGCCTTTCTTCACAATTGTATTATCCGTTCAACATATTTAAAAACTCTTCCTCCGATATGATCGGGACGCCGAGTTCCCGCGCTTTTCTGTTCTTGGAAGAAGCAGAATTCACATCATTGTTGATAAGATAATTCGTTTTCGATGTTACGCTTCCCGTCACCTTTCCTCCTCTCTTTTCGATTTCTTCTTTTACTTCCGCCCGGTTGGTGAAATGATCCACGCTTCCGGTTATGACAAAATTCACTCCCGCGAATTTCCGGGAGTCCTCTGTAATCTCCTCTTCCGGTATCTCAACTTCATCGAGCAGCCTTTCAAACAGATCCCTGTGGTCTTTGTCCGCGAAATAATCCGTGAACGCTCCCGCGATCACCTCTCCCACTCCGGAAATCCCGCTTAACTCTTCTACTGTTGTGCTCAGAATACGCTCCGGGTCGTTTCCGAGGGCTCCGCATATCATCTTCGCATTGGCGATGCCGATATTCGGGATTCCCAGACTGTAGACGAGACGGGGAAGAGTCGTCGTCCGCGCGGTTCTGATACTGTCCTGCAGGTTCTCATAGGATTTATCCCCAAAGCCTTCCATCTGCCGTATCTCATCCGCGTATCGGTCGAGATGGAACAGATCGGTAAAGTCTTTCACGTATCCGTTCATAATGAACTTCTCCAGAGTCGCCTCGGAGAGACCTTCGATGTTCATGGCGTCTCTGCTCACAAAAAGGGTAAATGACTTGACATGCTTTGCCTGACATTTCGGGTTGGTACAATAGAGCGTCTTCGTCTCATTTTCCATAGAGATCCTTGTGGGACCGCCGCAGACCGGACATTCTTCCGGAATATCCTTCACGCCGCTTCTTGTCAGGTTTTCCGCGATCTGCGGAATGATCATATTCGCCTTGTACACAGTGATCCTGTCGCCCACGCCCAGTTCCAGTTCTTCCATGATGCTGATATTGTGGACGCTGGCGCGGCTTACGGTCGTCCCCTCCAGCTCCACCGGCTCAAAGACCGCCACCGGATTGATCAGCCCTGTCCTCGACGGGCTCCACTCGATCTCTGCCAGCGTGGTCTCGCGGATCTCATCCGCCCACTTAAAGGCAAAAGAATCCCGGGGGAATTTTGCCGTCGTCCCCAGCGACCTGCCGTAGGCGATATCGTCGTAGACAAGCACCAGTCCGTCGGACGGCACATCATTCTTTCCGATATGCTCCGCAAACCATGACACTTCTTCCTCAATCGTATCCGCTGTGACCGGGTGATTTTCCACCACATCGAATCCCTGATCCTTCAGCCACTGCATCTGGTACAGCCTGGAATTCTTAAAGTCCACGCCGTCCGCCTGAACGAGAGTAAACGCGTAAAATCTGACATTGCGCCTTGCCGTGATCTCATTGTTGAGCTGGCGGACAGAACCGCTGCACAGATTCCGGGGATTTTTATACTTTGCGTCGGCGTCCCCGATCTCTTCATTGATCTTCTCAAAATCTTTATAAGATATAACAGCTTCGCCCCTCAGGACCAGCTCTCCCTGATAAGGTATCGTCAGCGGAATGTTTTTGAACACTCTCGCATTGTTCGTGACCACTTCCCCCACTTCCCCGTTGCCGCGGGTCACGGCTTTTTCAAGAGCCCCGTCCCGGTAGGTCAGGACGATCGTAAGCCCGTCCAGTTTCCATGAGATCATGGCCGTCTGCTCTCCGAGAAATTCTCTGAGCCGCGCCACGTCTTTTGTCTTGTCCAGAGAGAGCATGGGACGCTCGTGCCTTTCCTTGGGGAGTTCGCTCAAGACCTCGTATCCCACATTGACCGTAGGACTGGCCGCGAACGTCGTCCCCAGTTCCTTCTCCAGTCCCTGAAGCTCGTCATAGAGACGGTCATATTCATAATTGCTCATGATCTCCGTATCTTCCTGTTCATACGCGCGCCGCGCGCGGTTCAGAAGATCCACCAGTTCGCGCATGTGTTTTATTTTATCAACAGATCCTGAATTCTTATTCTTATCCATATCCTACCCACTCCCGGTTCTTCTTTTATCTGGAGGGCGAACCCTGTATCAGCTTGTAGAGTTCTTCCAATTCCGCGTCAGTCACTTCCCGGTATTCCCCTTCTTTCAGGCTGCCCAGCCGGATATTCATCACCCGCACTCTCAGCAGGTCTCTCACCTCATATCCGAGGGCTTCGCACATCCGCCTGATCTGGCGGTTAAGTCCCTGTGTCAGAATGATCGAAAATGTATATTTCCCGATCCGCCTGACCCTGCACGGCCTTGTCACCGTATCCAGTACGGGGACGCCCGCCGCCATCTTCTTCAGGAAACCGTCCGTGACCTCTTTGTCCACCGTCACCTTATATTCTTTCTCGTGGCAGTTGGCGGAGCGCATCATACGGTTAATGATGTCTCCGTTATTGGTCATAAGAAGAAGTCCCCTGGAATCTTTATCCAGCCGTCCGATATAGGTGACGCGGATCGGGTAATCCAGAAACCTGACAATGCTGTTTCTCTCCCTCTTCTCTTCGGTACAGACGATCCCTCGCGGTTTATTGACCGCGAGCACGACCATCTCGTCCCCTTTTGACACCGTTTTCTTCCCTACGCGGACTTCCTGTCCCGGAATGATCTTCATCCCGGTCCGCGCCGTCTCCCCGTCCACAGTCACGCAGCCTGCTTCTATCAGGCGGTCCGCCGCCCTTCTGGAGCATACGCCCGCCTCGCTTAAATACTTGTTAAGCCTTACCGGTTCTCTCTTTCCCAAAAACTCTTCTCTGATCTGATTACTCACCTGAAAACACTCCGCTGATATTATTGTCTGTAAAAAATGTATTGCCGCTGTACAGGATCAGCGCGTCCGTAATCCTGTAAGTATCCATGATCTCATCCATCGTACCGCTGTAATACCGCGGGTCCACAACAACGATCTCCCTGTAATACGGGGCAAGGAACGGGATAAAACAGTCCGCGAAAGAATCCTTCACGACGAGCAGACGTTTCCGGCTTGTAGAGACGGTCCTGATATCAATGACAGACGTATCCCCGCCGAGAAACACGCTGTATTTGTCGCGTGTCTCCAGTTTTGAAGAATCATAAAGAGAAGTGGTTTTCTTTCCCTCGTCCACATAATTCACGATAACGTCGTCATCGCCCTCCGTGGGCACGTAAATGTCGATCTGTTCCCTCTCATCCAGTCCCACGCCGCTGGAAGCCGCCAGCACCCCGTTAAAGCTGTCCGTTACTGCGTAAGACACAAAATCATCCGATACGTCACCGTCGATCCCGAGCGTCCCGGCCGCCTCCCGGAACACGTAGAAAGCTCCCTTGGTCGTCCAGTGATGGTCTGTCTTATAGTATATCTTTTCCGATTTATGGTTATTTAATATAGATACTGTATCGATCCAGTTTACAGTATCGCCAAGTTCCCTCTTCACCATGCTGAACATCTGGCGCTGGTCCTCAACTTCCGCAAATGCCGGCAGACTGTCCGTCAGGATGCAGGCAGCGTCCGGCACCAGCATCATCGTAACGGATATATCCTCGTATGTCTGCGCAAACTCCATGATCGCCGTCAGATTCGCTTCGAGCTGTTCCTTATCGGACGTTTCGATATCCTCCATGAGCTGTCCGCCCTTACCGATATATATATCATTCTCCATCCTGACCCCGCCCAGCAGGTCAAGACCGACTTTGACGCTCCGCCACACATCGCGTCCCACGAACTGATCGCTGAGATAATCCTCCCACTGTTCCATAAAATCACCCGACAGGAATGTTGTCAGAGTAAACCGCGGCCTTGTCTCCAGCGAACGGTTTTCCGTCTCCGATTCCTCCCTGTCAGGTACGATCATATTTATGACCATCATAAGAAAAAGGAATATGATAAATATTTTTCCGATAAGATTTTCGATCCTTGCTCTTCTCTTTCTGTTAATCATAAAACTCCCGCCTAAAACCTGAAATACAAAAACGGATTAAAAGTCCCCGACACAAGAAACGCGACCGAGATCAGAAACATGCCGGTAAAGATGACCGCTGCCGCCGAAAGCTGCGCATATTGACTCTTCGGCGCGCGTATCACGGCTTTTATAATTCTCAGCCCCAGAGACGACGAGGCTGTCACCGCGATCAGATAGAGCAGCCAGTGCGTAAGCAGGAGGAACACGCCCGTCGCGTCCACGATCCCCGCTCCGCCCCCGACCATGGCGAGCAGATACCTCATCGCGTATCCGATGCTCGGACTGAAGAAGAATACCCAGCCGACAAGCACGATGATCCCTGTATAAATATGCCGCGCAGGACCCGGAAGCCGGTTCACTGCCGCTCCCCATATGTATTTCTCCATTATGAGGACAGCGCCGTAATACACTCCCCACGCCACAAAATTCCACGCGGCGCCGTGCCACATTCCGGTCAGTGTCCACACAACCATGAGATTGAATATATTTCTCGAGACAGAACAGCGGCTTCCACCCAGCGGAATGTAGACATATTCACGGAACCATGTACTCAGGGAGATATGCCATCTTCTCCAGAATTCCGTCACGCTCTTGGAGATATACGGATAATCAAAGTTCTTCCTGAAATCAAATCCGAACATTTTCCCCAGTCCGACCGCCATATCCGAATACCCGCTGAAGTCAAAATAAATCTGGAACGCATAGGAAAATACGCCGAGCCACGCTGTCAGTATAGAAAGATTCCCGGCCGGAAGCGCCGCGATCTCATCAAAAACCTCTCCCGCGGTATTTGCGAGAATGACTTTTTTGGCCAGTCCCATAATAAAATACATTGCTCCGAGACCGAGCTTTGAAGCGCTCATCTTCCTCTTCCGAAGCTGCCCTTCGATGTCGGAGTACCTGACGATCGGTCCCGCGATCAGTTGAGGGAACATGCTGATATACAGCGCGAAATACAGGATATTTCTCTGAGGCTCCGTTTTTTTCCGGTACACATCCAGGATATAGGATACTGCCTGAAATGTGTAAAAAGAAATCCCGACAGGGAGGGCAGGCTCCCGATATGAAATGTCCGCCGAAAGGACGGCATTGACCGTCTCCATCAGGAATCCGAAATATTTGAAAAATCCCAGTATCAGCAAATTTACCGCTATGGCAAATATCACCGCGGACTTTGCCCTGCGGGGATCGTCCTCCCTTGCTTTTATATCCAGCCCGCAGAAATAATTGAATACAATGGAGAGGATCATGAGTATGACATATACAGGTTCTCCCCATGCGTAGAAGAACAGACTCGCGAGCAGCAAGACGATATTTTTCACTTTATACGGAACCAGATAGTAAACTGCCAGCACGACCGGCAGAAACATGAACAAAAAAGTAATACTGCTGAATAACATCCGTTCTCCCCTCTCTGTCTGCCGGCTGAAGCCGGTATATTATTTACAGGCTGCTGCTGAAGACACTCAGATAATCATCCGCGTCCGGCGAACACACATAAAAAACAAATGTACCTCTTACACTCTGTCCGGCGTCCTCGAGCAGTTTCACCTCGTCAGGCAGATAACCCTCAAAATCACTGATGCGCGAATCGATCCTGTCATTCACGGCATCTACCACCTCCTGTACCTGACTGTCTGTTTTCACCTTTACAAGAAGTACCTCCTCGGCAGACATGGCGGCTTCCGACGAATAATACAGGACTCCCGTATAGTCAGCCGCGTTCAGTCCGAACTTGCGCTTGAACGCGGCCGCGTCCTGTACTGTCAGCGACCCGGTATCCAGAGAGTCCTCCACACTTTCGCTGACCTCCTCAAAGGATTTATTGCTGTCGCTCGCGTATAACATGAGCAGGATCACAAATCCGATGATCAGAATAAGTACAACAAATTTCATGATATGGACAGCGCTCTGTCCCTTTGACGTCATAGTCCGGCCACCTCCGCCATATATTCTGCCCATACCGGATAAAAGTCCGCTTTAAAGTGCTGACCGTCCTCCTCATAATACTGGTCCTCCGCGAGTTCCGTACAGTCTATAAATCCGATGCTCCTGCTGTCGCAGAGTTCCTTAAGGGCTGTGTTATAGTCCTCTATATACTCATAATACGGATCGTCTTCCAGAGCGCTCTCCTGCACCGGGAAGATCGAATCCACAAAGACGTTCGCGTCCGGCAGTTCTTTTTTGATCTGATCGAGCAGATCCGTATACTGTGATATAAACTCGTCCGCGTCTCCTTCGGTGGCTGCAAGGTCGTTCCTCCCCAGAGCCAGAAATATTGTCTTCGGGCTCAGGTCTCCGGCACGGACGACAAGCTCGTCCGCCTCATAGAGATGAACGCCGATCTCCGCGACCACACTGGAAGTATTGAGAATGTCAAATTCCGAGAACCCCTGTGTCACCGAATCCCCGATCACGACCGCTCCGCTGAACATTTCTTTTACGCTGCGCGTATCGTCGTCATCCTCGGAACTCTCCTGCTGTTCGAGAAGGCTTATCTTGTTCTCGATCGCCGAGACGTCTCCCGCTTCTTCCTGCCGGATATACGCAATCCCCTCGGAAGTATCAACATCCTGATGGATGATACTCCTCACGCCGTATACGATCAATACGGCAAAAATGACAACCGCTGCCGCCAGTCCGAGAAGTATCAGTCGCCGCTTTGTCTTTCGCTTCATTTTATCATAGATCCTTTCGGCTTTCTCCCTGATAATACTCATAGTACATCCGTACCGTGCAAAAAAATCCGCAATTCTTTATAATAATAAAGTTTTTCAGGGTAAAAGTCAATGTCGCGGCATGTTCTGAATTTTCATATTACAAAACATTCTATTTATGCTATGATGGGATAAAGACAGATCAGGGGGTATATTCTGAATGATATCATTAGCTTTGACCGATATAAAAGAGTTCACTTCTCAATTGCTTCTGAAAGACACATTTGACAATTTCTGCTTTATAGAAGGCGAGATCGTAACATTTAACACATTTCATATAGACGGATTCATTCAAAAAGATTTCTTTAACTCCGGTACAGAACTGCCGGAATATTCCCGCTGGAAAAATGTCCGCGAAATCTGCCTGCATATTATCCGCGGGAAACGTACGCCGCTGAGTTTCCGGTTTGTGTTCAGCCTGACCCCGAAAAACATCGAGCGGCTTATAGCGCGGAACAGCCCCTCTATCCGCCCGGAGGAAGTCCGGGGACTCTATCTGAACCTGCGGTTTGACGGGACACAGCTCACCTGCGTGACCGGGACATCCCTCCGGACGTTCACCATGGACAAGTCCCTCGAACACATCTGGGATGAGACTGCGGAAAGATTCCTGCGGCAAAAAAACATCCCTTTTGAACGGATGTGAAAAATCCGGCGGCAGCAAGCTCATTGTCTGAGTTTTCTGTCGCCGGGTTTCTTCTGTCCGTCAGGCTTTTCTCCTGATATCCTTATTTTGTCAGCAGCATCATGATATCATTGCTCCGCTGTACGAACGCCGTCATTTCCTCCGGGCTGAGCGGCTTGTGCGCCAGCATTGCCAGATCATAGAGCTGTCTGCAGATGATCGGCACGTTCTTGCTGCGCTTATGCTCTACGAGGAAGCGGACCAGCGGATGGTTCGCGTTCAGGATCAGCGTAGCCTGGGTGCCGAACATGGACGGATCCATGCCGTTCATGCCGTACATCTTCATCATCTCTGCCATACGTCTCTCCTGCTCGGACAGGACCGCCATGGACGCGACTTTCTCATCTTTGAGCTTCTCGACTTTCACATCCAGTTTATCATTGTTCAGTTCTTTGCGGAAGATCTCCACAAGGCTGTCCGCTGTTTTCCGGAAGTCCTCTTTCTCATTCTCTGCCACTTCATCTTTCAGAGATTCATGAACATCCGCATCGATCCTCAGGAACCGCAGGTCCGGATGTTTCTGCTCCAGATATGTCACAAACGCGGAATCGATATTATGCGTCAGAATGACCGCGTCCTGTCCCTGAGCCTTGAACATATTGATATACTGGCTCTGCTGCACTTCATCGGTCACATAGTAGATGTTTGTCTTCTTCTCCTCATCACCGGCGCCGGCGTCCTCTCCGTCCCCGGAAGCCGCTGACGGCTCTGCCGCGCCCTCGTCCGTCTTTCCGGATTCAGCGCTTTCGCTCTCCGCCTCTTTGCCGCCTTCCGCGTCTGTTCCTTCGTCTTTGTTCTCTTTGATCATATCATCCAGCGTCAGATACTTGTGTTCCAGATTCTTGTAGATCATGGAGTCTTTCATCTTCTCGCCGAACTTCTCGTCTTTGAGGCATCCGAACTTGATGAACGGGCTGATGTCATCCCAGTATTTCTCGTAATTTTCGCGGTCTGTCTTGAACATTCCGACGAGTTTGTCCGCTACTTTCTTGGAAATATAGTCGGCAACCTTGTTTACAAATCCGTCGTTCTGCAGCGCGCTTCTCGATACGTTCAGCGGCAGATCCGGGCAGTCGATGACGCCTTTCAGTACCATCAGGAATTCCGGGATCACTTCTTTGATATTGTCCGCAATAAATACCTGATTGTTGTACAGTTTGATCGTTCCTTCAATAGACTCGTACTCTGTATTGATCTTCGGGAAATAGAGGATGCCCTTCAGGTTAAACGGGTAGTCCATATTCAGATGGATCCAGAACAGCGGCTCCTTGTAATCCATAAATACTTTCCGGTAAAACGCGATGTACTCGTCTTTTGTGCACTCGCTCGGGTTCTTGCCCCACAGCGGATGAATATCGCTTATGGAGACCGGACGTTTCACGATCTTGACTTTCTTCTTCGGCTCGCCCTCTTCTCCTTCTTTTTTCTCTTCTTCGATATGCTCGACCACCTCGTCCGTGTCCAGCAGCTCCTCCTCATCGATCGTCTCATACTCCGGCTCCGCGTTTGCTTTCGACAGGAAGATCTCTACCGGCATAAATGAGCAGTATTTCTCGATTACCTCTCTCGCGCGGTACTCATTGGCAAATTCCAGACTGTCTTCATTGAGGAACAGCGTGATCTCGGAGCCCACTGTCGTCTTATTGCCTTCCTGCATCTCATACTCTGTGCCGCCCTGACTCGTCCAGTGTACAGGCGCCGCGCCTTCTTTATAGGAAAGGGTATCTATCTGAACTTCATCGGCCACCATGAACGCCGAATAAAATCCGAGACCGAAATGTCCGATCATATCGTCTTCTGTCGTCTTATCCTTGTATTTCTCGAGGAACTGTGTCGCGCCGGAAAACGCGATCTGTGTGATATACTCCTCAACCTCGTCGGCGGTCATGCCGAGACCGTTATCGATGAACTTCATTGTCTTCTCTTCCGGATTTACAATAACCTCGATCTTCGGCTTATATCCCTCCGGGAGTTCATACTCTCCCATCATGTCCAGTTTCTTCAGCTTCGTGATCGCGTCGCAGCCGTTTGAGACCATCTCACGGACGAAAATATCGTGGTCCGAATATACCCATTTCTTTATAATAGGAAATATATTCTCGCTGTCGATCGATAAGTTTCCTTTTTTAATCTCCATCTTTAACACCTCTTTAAAAATGTACCTGAATATTCTTTATCAGCCTTATCTGCGCGGCTGTTGCAGGCCGTTTCCCGTGCCTGCAATACATTCTAGTACGCGTAAAAAGAAAAGTCAATAGAAAATTAGCACTCTTTTGTAAAGAGTGCTGACAATTGTGTGAAAACCGTAAATTATTTATAAAGTCTCCGGTTCTTCATATGTCTCCCCGAATGTCTCAACCGTCACCTTCTTCATTCTCTGATCCTCAAGGGGACGGTCGCTGTAATCTGTCGCGGTCCCGGCTATCTTGTTTACCACATCCATGCCCTCGACGATCCTTCCAAACGCGGCATATGCTCCGTCAAGATGCGGGGACTTCTCGTGCATGATAAAGAACTGGCTTCCCGCGGAATCCGGATGCATCGCCCTCGCCATGGACAGAACGCCCGGATCATGGGCGAGATCGTTTTTAAATCCGTTCTGGGAGAATTCACCTTTGACGGTATATCCCGGGCCTCCCATTCCGTTTCCGTCCGGGCATCCTCCCTGGATCATAAAACCTCTGATCACGCGGTGGAAGATCAGACCGTCATAAAACCCCCTGTTGATCAGTGAAATAAAATTTCTCACCGTGTTCGGGGCAATGTCCGGATAGAGCTCCGCTTTCATGATGTCGCCGTTTTCCATCTCAAATGTCACAACTGGATTTGCCATAATGCTGTTCCTTCCTTTCTCAAGCAGTTTCTTTCAAACACAGTCATTGTATCGGATTTATCCGTGAACGTCAATCTCTGCGCGGGGACGCGGCGCAGCCGCTGCCGTTTCCGGGGAGCCGGACCGCCTATGGTCGAAATGTACATTATTTTTCCGTTTTTTTAGTCACTCGTGACATTGTCTGTTTCCGGTCCGGGCAGTATACTGGTTTCAGATTCAAGGAAAACATATTTTTTAAGGAGGCTACATAAAATGGCAAGTTTATCACTTGAGGGCATTCAGAAAATCTATCCGAACGGATTCCACGCGGTCAAAGACTTCAATCTTGACATCGAAGATAAAGAATTCATCATCTTCGTAGGACCTTCGGGATGCGGTAAATCTACAACACTCCGTATGATCGCGGGTCTGGAGGATATCTCCGGCGGCACACTGAAGATCGACGGAAAAGTTATGAACGATGTGGAGCCGAAGGACCGTGATATCGCGATGGTATTCCAGAACTACGCTCTGTATCCGCACATGACAGTATATGACAACATGGCGTTCGGACTGAAGCTCCGCAAAGTTCCGAAAGCAGAGATCGACAAAAAAGTTCGTGAGGCAGCAAGGATCCTCGACCTTGAGAAACTGCTCGACCGTAAACCGAAGGCTCTTTCCGGCGGACAGAGACAGCGTGTCGCCATGGGACGTGCGATCGTCCGTAACCCGAAGGTATTCCTTATGGACGAGCCTCTCTCCAACCTGGACGCGAAACTGAGAGTCCAGATGCGTATCGAGATCTCCAAGCTTCATGAGAATCTGGGCGCTACGATCATCTACGTAACACATGACCAGACAGAGGCTATGACACTCGGTACAAGGATCGTTGTTATGAAAGACGGTGTTGTTCAGCAGGTAGATACACCTCAGAACCTTTACAATACCCCCTGCAACCTGTTCGTAGCAGGATTCATCGGATCTCCGCAGATGAACTTCATGGACGCTGTATGCAAGGTAAACGGACAGGACGTAACGCTTACCGTAGGCGAGCATGTACTGAAAGTACCGGCTTCCAAGAAAAAAGCGCTCATCGACGGCGGATACGACGGAAAGACAGTCGTTCTCGGTATCCGTCCTGAGGATGTGCATGACTCAGAGGCATTTATCAGCAGTTCACCGGACAGCGTGATCAAGTCTACGATCAAAGTCTACGAGCTGCTCGGAGCCGAAGTATTCCTGTACTTTGACGTAGAGGGTACTCAGATGACCGCGCGCGTGAATCCGCGTACTACTCTGAGAACGGGCGACAATGCCGTATTCGCGCTCGACATGGAGAAGATCCATATCTTTGACAAAGAGACAGAGTTGACGATTACAAACTAATGCTTTAAAATTGGGATAGCAGCTTAGCGGCAGCAAATGTGCTATCCACCGCCGGCAGGTCTGACCGGCGGGCTTACCGCTTATCTGTCATACATGATCATGAGGGGCTGCACTTGGATAGCGAGTGCGGCCTTTTTATACACCGGACACTGTTTCCGGCAGAAAGGGGCATCCGGAAATATCTCTGCCTTTACAGAGAATACGGAGACGAAGAATGGAGCGCACACAGGAACTGACAAAAGCACTCGCGGAACTGAAGCGGATCACCGGGATCGCAATGGAAGTAAACGCAGACACTCCCGAAGCAGAGGAACAGGCCGTCACTCAGATCCGGTGTCTGTGCACGGCGTACAGAGAAAAATACAATAAGGCTGATTTCCTGAAGGGACTGATGACCGGCAGTATTCCCTCCTACGACATTAACGCGAGAGCGGACCGGCTGCATATCCCGCCGGAGGAAAAGCGGGTCCTCTTCCTCATGGAATCCAGACACATCGATGAGCCTGTAGCCGAGATACTGAAAAATATGTTTCCCGCCCGGACAAAGACATATCTTGTCCCCGTCTCGGAAAACACCCTTGCCCTTCTCCGTCCGGTCCGGTCCGGGGAGACAGAAGCGGACAGCCGGCATATCGCCCGCACGATCGTGGATACCCTGAACACCGAAGCTCTCGCGCAGGTACAGTTGGCATACAGCTTTGTCTTTCAGAGCCTTGCGGAGCTTCCGGAGGCATTCCGGGAGACATGCCTGGCACTGAAGGTAGGGAAGCTCTTCTATTCGGAGCAGACTGTATTTCCGTATAATGAGCTCGGAATCGGAAGGCTGATCTATCAGCTTCCCGTTTCCCTGTGTGAAAACTTTCTGAAAGAAATCTTCGGTCCTGATGTACCCGAGACTGTCGATGATGAAACACTCGTGACGATCAGCCGTTTCTTCCAGAATAACCTCAATATCGCGGAAACTTCCCGTCAGCTCCATATGCACCGCAATACGCTGATCTACCGTCTGGAACAGATCCAGAGACGGACCGGACTGGACGTCCGGCTGTTCGAGGATGCCATGACCTTCAAAATCGCGATCATGGTATTAAATTATTTACAATCAGAAAGGAACCATTAAACTATGAATGACGCATTATATGAACAGCTTGTCTCACGAAGACCGAAAGCTTATGACCTGCCGGTCCGCATCCTTGTGATCCTTGTGATCGTGGCGGTGGCGGTACTCGGCATGCCTTTTATCGGATTCCTGTCATTTATGATCGCGGTCATCCTGGCAGTTGTCGCTTATTATTTCATTTTCCCGAAGCTGAATGTAGAGTATGAATACATTATCCTCAATCATGATCTGCAGATCGACGTTATCTACAACAAAGCAAAACGGAAACGACTGAACACCTTTGACATACAGGGGGCTGAGATCATCGCGCCGAAAGGTTCTCCGCGGCTGAATTCCTATAAGCCGGATAAGGTATATGATTACAGTTCGGGGAACCCCGCCGCGAAAGCATATGCTATCATGATGCCCCTGGATCAGAAAAATGTATGCATCTATATCGAGCCCGACGCGAAGATGATCGATCATATGAAGCAGTGGATGGGGATGAAGATGTATCAGGATTAAATTCCTTCCGCTATATATTTGCATGCCGCCAGCGCCGCTACCGCCCCGTCGGCCGCCGCAGTGGTGAGCTGCCTGACTTCTTTTGTACGGCAGTCCCCTGCGGCGAAGATTCCCGGACGGGACGTCACGCAGTCTTCCGCCGCGAGGATGAATCCGTTTCCGTCCAGTTTTACAACGTCGGCGAAGGCTTCATTTTTCGGGACCTGTCCGACCGCGAGAAACACGCCTGACACGTTCAGCTCAGATTCTTTTCCCGTCTTTTTGTCGTTCAATATCAGTCCGCTGACCGATGTATCTCCGATGATTTCCTTTACAGTAGTACTCAGGATAAATTCGATATTTTCTTTTCCTTCAAGCCGTTTTACGATGCTGTCCTCGCCGCGGAATTCGTCTCTGCGGTGGATAAGATACACTTTCCTGCAGTAATTTGACAGGAATTCCGCGTCCTGAAGAGCTGTGCTGCCGCCTCCTACGACAGCCGCGTCTCTTCCCCGGAAAAACATCCCGTCGCATGTGGCGCAATACGATACTCCGGCTCCTGTCAGCCGCTCCTCCCCCGGTACACCCAGATGGCGGTGTGTTACGCCTGTGGCGAGGATAACGCTTCTGCAGAAGTATTCTTTCCCCGTAGTCTCGATCACTTTTTTATTTCCTTCATCGCGTATTCCCGTTGCCTGCTCCATCACTGTCCCGGCGCCGAGTTTCGTCGCCTGATCCAGAAGGTTCATGGAGAATTCACTGCCGCTGACGCCGGCAATGCCGGGATAATTCTCCACATTCGGAGAAGATATGATCTGTCCGCCGAATGTACTTCCCTCGATGATAACTGTCTGTTTTCCCGCGCGCTGCCCGTAGACGGCAGCCGTCATTCCGGCGGTTCCCCCGCCGATGATCCCTATATCATAGATGATTTCTGTCTTTTCCATATATAGCCTCTCCTTTCCGCGGTCCCGGCTCTCTCCCGCCGTCTCCCGCTTCCGTATTCCCCGCCGCATCCGCGCGTTCTCATCTCAGCGCACGGAAAAACTCCTCTCATCCTCCCGCAGCGGGATCTCTGAAGTGTCCATCCATTCGATGACTATAAACCTGTCGTGGTTCAGACCCACGAGCAGCTTGTTGATGAGCGCCTCCCGGCCCTGCACCTCCATCGTCACGGTCCCGTCCCATTCATTCTCCGCCCATCCGGTAAGACCCATGGACAAGGCGAGATATTTCGCCGTATAACGGAATCCCACACCCTGCACTTTTCCGTGAAATACGATACGCTTTCTGACTTCCGTCATATATGCCCTTCCCCCTTATGCTGTAATTCATCCCGGTAACTGTCCGGATTTTGCCCTACGCAATCATTATACCATCTTTCCATGATAATATGAAAAAGAAATCGCGCCGCAGCGTAATCCGTCCCTGTTCCGCCGTAGCGCTTCACTATAGGCTTGTATAATGCGTGCCGGTATGGTATACTCTGCTCAAATACACGTACTGACTGCAAAGGCCGTCCGGCACGACCTGAGCAATAAGGCGCGCGATACCGGATTTTTATGGATTCCTCTCTTTCTGAGAGGGAATCCCTGTTTTTCGTATATTCAGGCGCCTCTGCGGCGCTTTTTTATTTCCGCGCCGGCAGGATCTTTGCTCGCAGACTGCACAGCGCGGTCATTTAAGGAGGTTTCTATGGAGACAAGAATCGCTCTCATCGGCATCATCCTTGAGTCAAGGGAATCTGTCGATGAGCTGAACCATCTGCTGAGCGAATACGGGGAATATCTGATCGGCAGAATGGGAATCCCTTACAGGGAGAAAGGCATCCATGTCATCAGCGTGGCGATGGACGCCCCGAACAATATCATCAGCGCTCTCTCCGGCAAACTGGGGATGCTGCCCGGCGTGAGCACGAAAACGATCTACGGGAGCAGCACATGACGCCGAACGACAGAGAGCAGAAGCTAATCGCGCTGATCGACAGGCTCTGCCTGACGCAAAGGCTCAGACGGGATGAATGGATCACGCTCATAAGGGAACGCACTCCTGCCGCTGCCGAGCATCTCTTTGAACTGGCAAGGGCCGTACGTATCCGCCACTACGGGCACGGCGTCTATATCCGGGGACTGATCGAGTTCACCAATTACTGCGGGAACGACTGCTACTACTGCGGCATCCGGAAAAGCAATGTGAACGCCCGGCGTTACCGGCTTTCTAAAGAGGACATCCTTTCCTGCTGCAGCCGGGGATATGATCTCGGTTTCCGCACATTTGTACTGCAGGGAGGCGAAGACGGCCGGTTTACCGATGAACGGCTCTGCGATATTGTCTCTGCGATCCGTGCCGGATTTCCGGACTGTGCCATCACCCTGTCCGTAGGCGAACGTTCTTATAACAGCTACAAAAGGCTCTATGACGCCGGAGCAGACCGGTATCTGCTCCGCCATGAGACATATGACGAGGAACATTACGGCAGGCTTCATCCTCCTGCGCTCTCCGCCGCCCACAGGAAACAATGTCTGCGGGATCTGAAAAAAATCGGCTATCAGGTGGGAACCGGCTTTATGGTCGGTTCCCCGTACCAGACGCCGGAAAATCTTGCGGACGACATGCTGTTTCTCGCAAAACTGAATCCCCAGATGGTCGGGATCGGCCCTTTTGTCCCGCACCATGACACTCCCTTTGCAGACATGTCCGGGGGCACAGCCGAGCTGACGGTCTATATGCTCGGCCTGATCCGCCTGCTGCTGCCGCGCGTACTGCTCCCCGCCACTACCGCTCTCGGCACTGTCGATCCTGACGGCAGAGAAAAAGGCATCCTTGCAGGGGCAAATGTAGTCATGCCGAATCTCTCTCCGATACAGGTAAGGGATAAATATCTTCTGTACGACAATAAAATCAGCACCGGAGACGAGGCGGCCGAGAGTCTGGACAGTCTGCGGAAGCGGCTGGAAAAGATCGGATACCATATCGAAACCGGCAGGGGCGACTCACTGAATCTGTAAACACCGGAAACCTATGATAAAAAGGAGAATGATACAATGTATGATGTAAATTCAAAATGCGCGGATGATTTTATCAGCCATGAGGAGATCCTCGAAACGCTTGCCTACGCGGACGAGAACAAGGAAAACATCGGACTGATCGACTCGATCATCGAGAAAGCAAAAAAAAGAAAAGGACTTTCCCACCGGGAGGCATCCGTACTGCTCGCCTGTCCTGTTGAAGAGAAAAATCAGGAAATCTATAAGCTGGCTGAACAGATCAAGAAAGATTTCTACGGAAACCGCATCGTCATGTTTGCGCCGCTCTATCTGTCCAACTACTGCGTCAACAGCTGTACCTACTGTCCGTATCACGCAAAAAACAGACACATTCCGAGAAAACAGCTCTCTCAGGAGGATATCCGCAGAGAAGTCATCGCGCTTCAGGACATGGGACACAAGCGCCTCGCGCTGGAAGCCGGGGAAGATCCGGTGAGAAATACGATGGACTACTATCTGAAATCGATCGAGACCATCTACAGCATCAAACACAGAAACGGCGCCATCCGGCGTGTCAATATCAACATCGCGGCAACGACCGTTGACAATTACCGTCTCCTGAAGGAAGCCGGGATCGGGACTTACATTCTCTTTCAGGAGACCTACCACAAGGAGAGCTATCTGGAACTCCATCCGACAGGGCCGAAACACGATTACAACTATCATACAGAGGCCATGGACCGCGCCATGGAGGGAGGCATCGACGATGTAGGTCTGGGAGTCCTCTTCGGGCTGGACAAGTACCGCTACGAATTCGCGGGACTTCTGATGCACGCGGAACATCTGGAAGCGGCATTCGGCGTGGGGCCGCATACGATCAGTGTGCCGAGACTGAAGCATGCGGACGACATTGATCCGGATGATTTCGACAATGGCATCGACGACGACACATTTGCAAAGATCGTCGCCTGCATCCGTATCGCTGTTCCGTATACAGGCATGATCATATCTACCAGAGAGAACCGGAAGACAAGAGAGCGCGTCCTGCATCTCGGAATCTCCCAGATCAGCGGCGGTTCCAGAACGAGTGTGGGCGGCTACTGCGAGCCGGAGCCGGAGGACGAGAAGTCCGAGCAGTTCGACGTCAGCGACAACCGCACTCTGGATGAAGTCGTGCGCTGGCTCATGGAGATGGATTACATCCCGAGCTTCTGCACCGCTTGCTACCGCGAGGGACGTACCGGCGACCGCTTCATGTCGCTTTGCAAGAGCGGACAGATCCAGAACTGCTGCCATCCCAACGCACTGATGACGCTCAAAGAATATCTGATGGATTATGCGTCACCTGAGACAAAAGCGATCGGCGACAGGCTGATCGAAAAAGAAGTGCTCAACGTGCCTAATGAGAAAGCACGGGCAGTCGTACTTGAAAACCTGAGGCTGATCGAGCAGGATAACAGACGCGATTTCCGGTTCTGATTTAACCGAATATGGAAATGGGGACGTAGTAAAACCGGGTTTTACTACGTCCCCATTTCCATTATCGGATAAAAAACTTCTGCAGGCAGTTATACAATGCAAGATGCCATGATCCGATCGAATGATACCGCATCGGATAAATATCAAAGGATGTGTTCACACCTTCTATAAGTCTTGGCTCTATCTCCGTCAGCGCCCTGTAATCCCGGATCTGTCCGGGCAGCGCAAAATCAAAGGTTCCGCTGGACACATAGAGGTAGTGGATCGGATAATCGGAAAATTCCTCCGACTGTATTGTTTCCTGAAAATAGTCTGCCGTTGTCCTGCTGCCGCTGAAAGCCCCGAACCATGAAAAATAGTCCAGACTGCCGCATAATGCGGAATGATACATGGTCACCGCACCGCGGGACAGTCCTGCAAATGCCCGGTGGTCTCTGCTCTCTGTAAATCCCCGGTCATCACAGCTTTCCGCATAGGTAGAATATCTGCTTTCTACCGCCGGCATCAGATCGTTGCGCAATTCTTCGCGGAAAGAATAAGTAAGCTG
>CAZJRY010000034.1:2182-20442 GCA_964548625.1 uncultured Mediterraneibacter sp. | reverse complement strand
GAGATTTATGATGAGGTTGAGCAAATTATTGCCCGGGAGAAAGCCAAACAAGAGAGAAAGCGTACAATAGCATTCTCGAATTTTCAATTTGCTCAGAAAAAAGCAACCGAAAAGCTAAAAAAACTGTCACAGGAGGCAAAGCAGCAGCGAGAGGCAGATTATCAGAAAGCGTGTCAGGTGAAATCCGAGGATGACGTCCAAGAAGGAAGACGGCTCTTACAGAAAGTCGGGGATTATAAAAATGCTTTGGAGAAGAAGCGAGATCTAGATAGCATTGCCTCCACTCTGGAACAGGTGGGAGACGGTTCTGATTATCTCTGTCAGTGCCTTGCCAAGTCCGAGCCAGAAAAACTCAAGGAATACGTAGAGAGTTCTGTCATGACACGAACCAAATATACCGGTAAAAAGTGGGAGTGGCTCCTCCTGCTTTGGTTGGCGGGCATAGTTCTATCTGTGCGTTCTATCGACTTAAGCTGGCTGGTTGGAGGACTGCTGTTAGTCGCTTCATTTGTTGTTTCGGTTTACCTATGCCGGCAAGGAAAGGTTAAATTGGTTAAACCTGTTTTTACGGTTTTGTTCATTGTAGCAAATGTACTAATGAGGTCTTATTTTGCTGTGATTCTCACAGCATTCTGCATGCGCCGGAATGGAGTTTTAAATTACCTGCTGAGCAAGTGGATGGCAAAGCAAGATTTAAAGTTACGGAAAAAAGATTTTATCACATTTGAAACAGCTACCCGGGAGCGCCTGGAATCCGAATGGCAGCGTGTTTTGGGGCACTCCTTTACCAAGCCTTTAACCAGTATCGCTGATACTTTGTCTGCTGCGGAAAAAGGGGATATTGTTCAATGGTATAATAATCTGATTGGAAGAAAAGAAGAACAAATCAATACGAAATCCAACGACAACGCTACGACATCTACAACAGTGGTAGTGTGGATAACCAGCGTGCCTGTAAATCAAAAAGTTAAAGTTATCAAAGCGTTGCGGGAACAGACCGGCTGGGATCTAGCAAAAACAAAGACGTTCATTGACGATATCATGACCGGTCAGCCCAAGAGGATCCAAGTCGACTCAGTTCAGAGTGCACAGGAATTGGCCAATATACTTCAACAAGCTGGTGCTTCTGTTACAATGGAGTCTATAACGAAAAGCGCTACGATAGCCTGAACTCTGTGAACCAATGTCAGTTAGTTAAGTAAATGGGTTAGCCTCCTCCTGAAGGAATCTGAACAATTAACTGAACTAACTGACATTGGTTCTGATATTGAGGTTTACTGAAAAAAAGAAAAATCCCTTCGATAAGCCGGCATAATATATTTTGCGTCAGAGCCGGACGCTGCCAAAAGATGATTGTATTTTTCACCCTGTTACGCTATAATAAAAAAGGATTTATAAAACCTGATTATTCCGGGCGTGCCGTCTTTCGGCGGCCGCGGCGGGAGGCAGAATTGGAGGAGAAGAAAATATGTTAGTATCAGCAACAGAAATGCTTCAGAAAGCAAAAGCCGGTCACTATGCGGTGGGCCAGTTCAACATCAATAACCTCGAATGGACAAAATCGATCCTTTTAACAGCTCAGGAGTGCAGCTCGCCGGTTATCCTCGGTGTGTCTGAGGGCGCGGGAAAATACATGGCAGGCTACAAGACAGTCGTAGGAATGGTAAACGGCATGCTCGAAGAGCTGAATATCACTGTTCCGGTTGCCCTTCATTTGGATCACGGCAGCTACGACGGATGCCTGAAATGTGTAGAGGCGGGATTCTCCTCTATCATGTTTGACGGATCGCACTATCCGATCGATGAGAACGTTGCCAAGACGACAGAGCTCGTCAAGATCGCGCATGAGCATGGCATGTCCCTCGAGGCGGAGGTCGGAGCGATCGGCGGCGAGGAAGACGGCGTTGTAGGAAAGGGCGAGTGCGCTGATCCGGACGAGTGTAAGAGAATTGCGGATCTCGGGATCGACTTCCTTGCGGCGGGCATCGGCAACATTCACGGCGTATATCCGGACAACTGGGAAGGATTAAGTTTTGAGACTCTGGACGCGATCCGGCAGAAGACAGGCGATATGCCGCTTGTGCTTCACGGCGGTACGGGCATCCCGGACGATATGATCAAGAAAGCGATCGACCTTGGCGTGGCTAAGATCAATGTAAATACAGAGTGCCAGATCGTATTCGCGGAGGCGACACGCGGGTATATCGAGGAAGGCAAAGACAGGCAGGGCAAGGGATTTGACCCGCGGAAACTCCTGAAACCGGGGGCAGAGGCAATCATGGAAAAAGTGAAAGAGAAGATGGAATTATTCGGCTCGGTCGGGAAGGCCTGAAAATTCTTTGAAAAAAACAGAATATTTTTTTGATAAATTTCACTTGCCTTTTTGGAGTGATTGAGTTATACTGACACACGTAGACATGAACAAGGGCGTTCCAAGACAGCTTGGTGCGTCCTTTTTTTCGCAGGAACCTTTCCCGCGTCCCTGCGGAAAATCTCCGGAATCGTTCCCGGGTTTCCCGTGAATACCGGATTTTCCATGTTTATCCGGATGTTTTCCGGTTTGGAAAAGAAGATGAAAAGGAAGGGATTTTATAATGAGCACAGAAAAAATCAAAGTAGCCGATATCTTCGGTGAGAACGTTTTTAACGACGCTGTTATGCAGGAACGTCTGCCGAAGAAAGTTTACAAGAACCTGAAGAAGACGATCGAAGAAGGAAAGGAGCTGGATCTTGAGACGGCAGATGTCGTTGCGCATGAGATGAAAGAATGGGCCATTGAGAAGGGCGCGACACACTACACACACTGGTTCCTTCCGCTGACAGGTGTTACGGCCGAGAAACATGACTCCTTCATTTCAGCGCCGCAGCCGAGCGGAAAGGTGCTGATGAGCTTTTCGGGGAAAGAGCTGATCAAAGGTGAGCCGGACGCTTCCTCATTCCCGTCAGGCGGGCTGAGAGCTACATTTGAGGCCAGAGGATATACAGCATGGGATTGTACATCACCGGCGTTCGTAAGACAGGATGCGGGCGGAGCTACACTCTGCATTCCGACAGCATTCTGCTCCTATACAGGAGAAGCGCTGGATCAGAAGACGCCGCTCCTGAGATCCATGGAAGCGATCAACAAGCAGGCACTGCGTCTCCTGAGACTGTTTGGAAATACCACATCTAAGAAAGTGACCCCGTCCGTGGGACCGGAGCAGGAGTACTTCCTTGTTGACGCGGAGAAGTTTGAACAGCGAAAAGATCTGATCTATACAGGACGTACACTCTTCGGAGCTATGCCGCCGAAGGGACAGGAACTCGACGATCACTATTTCGGGACGATCCGTCAGAAAATCGCGGCATTTATGAAAGATGTCAATGAAGAGCTGTGGAAAGTAGGAGTTCCTGCCAAGACACAGCACAATGAGGTGGCTCCGGCGCAGCACGAGCTGGCGCCGATCTATTCGGAGGCCAATATTGCGGTCGATCACAACCAGCTTGTAATGCAGACATTGAAGAGGGTAGCCTGCCGCCACGGATTGAAATGTCTTCTGCATGAGAAGCCGTTTGCAGGGGTGAATGGTTCGGGCAAGCATAATAACTGGTCCATTACAACGGACGATGGGATCAATCTCCTCGATCCGGGCAAGACACCGCATGAGAATACACAGTTTCTCCTTGTCCTGACATGTATTTTAAGGGCAGTCAACATGCATGCGGATCTTTTGAGAGAGTCCGCGGCGGATCCGGGAAATGACCACAGACTGGGAGCGAACGAGGCGCCGCCGGCAATCATTTCCATTTTCCTGGGCGAGCAGCTGGAAGATGTGCTCGAGCAGCTCATCAGCACGGGGGCGGCTACGCACAGTCTGAAAGGCGGCAAGCTGGATACGGGAGTCAGCACTCTTCCGGAGCTTGCGAAAGACGCGACAGACAGAAACCGTACATCACCGTTTGCGTTTACAGGAAATAAATTCGAGTTCCGTATGGTGGGATCCCGCGATTCTATCGCGTCTCCGAATATTGTGCTCAACACGATCGTGGCCGAGTCGTTTGCGGATGCCTGCGATGTGCTTGAAAAAGCGGATGACTTTGAAAAAGCGCTGCATGACCTGATCAAGGAATACGCGACAGAGAATCAGCGCATTGTGTTCAACGGCGACGGCTATTCGGAGATGTGGGTCGAAGAAGCTGAAAGAAGGGGACTTCCGAATATCCGTTCCATGGTGGAAGCAATCCCGTCTATGCTGACAGACACGGCTGTGGATATGTTTGAGAGATTCGGCGTATTCACGAAAGCAGAACTTGAATCCCGTGCGGAGATCCAGTATGAGAGATATGCAAAAGATATTAATATTGAAGCCCGTACAATGATCGACATGGCAAGCAAGCAGTTCCTTCCCGCGTTCATCAAATATACAAAGACACTCGCGGATACTGTAAACGCGGTTACTGCCGCGGGAGCGGACGCTTCTGTTCAGAAGGAGACACTTGAGAAAGTGACAGGTCTTATGGGCGAGACAAAGACAGCTCTCGAAGCGCTTGAGAAAGTGACGGATGAGGCGGCTCAGAAAGAAGAAGGCGCTGAACAGGCGAACTTCTATCACTCAGACGTATTCCCGGCTATGGAAGCGCTGAGAGTTCCGATCGACAAACTGGAGATGATCGTAGATAAAGAAGCATGGCCGATGCCGTCTTACGGCGATCTGATCTTTGAAGTATAGGATCGAAAAACAGTCCGGCAGCGATACAGCCTGAACGGACGGACAGTTTAATACAGATGCCTGTCACCGGCAGGGAAAGATACACCTCTCTCTCTTTCCCTGCCGGTTATTTTGTAAATGATAATTGACGGGGAGAAAGATTTGCCATATCATAGAGTTTAAAGCAGCTGTTACAGATGCGGCAGAACAGCTTTACCGGATCGAAAGAGTAAACCGCCGGCAGAAGAACAGGAGGGGACAGGATGCGAGAGGATGAGAAGGATAACAAAAAGATGACGATCAACGATGTCGCGGAGCATCTCGGTGTTTCGATCAGTACGGTTTCCCGCGCGATCTCCGGCAAGGGCAGGATCGGCCGGGAGACAAGAAAGCGGGTGCTGGAGTTCATTGAAGCTCACGACTACCATCCGAACAGCAGCGCGAAAAGTCTGGCGCAGTCAAAGACGAATAATATCGCTCTTGTGATCCCGGAGGCAAAGACGCTGGTAATGCTTCCGTTTTACTACTCCTGCATATGCGGCGTAGTTGAAGTCGCGCAGGCGAGAGATTATGATATGTTCGCGGTTACTGTCCAGAGGAATGATGTCTCGGGGCTGAAACGGCTGATCGACAATAATAAAGTAGACGGGATCATCCTCGGGAGCACATATGAAGAGGACGCGTTTGCCGGTTATCTGAAAGTACGGAGTGTTCCCTTTGTCACGATCGGCTCTCTGGACGATGAAGATATCGTTCAGATCGACCATGACAACAGGGGCGCGTGCCGCGACCTGACGGCAATACTTCTATCCCGGAAGCTGCGGCGGATCGCGTTCCTTGGGACCGCGGACCATCTGATCGTCAACAAGGACCGTTACGACGGATACCGGCAGGCATACAGAGACGCCGGAGCGGAGATTCCCGAAGATATCGTTTTCCGGAACAATATGACCGAATCGCTTACAAGAAAAAATGTGGACAGCCTTCTGGACAAGGATATCGACTGTATTCTCTGTCAGGATGATGACATCTGCAACACCGTTCTTCTGGAATTGCGGCAGAAAGGCGTGGATGTTCCGGAAAGGATGCGGGTGGCGTCGTGCCATAACAGCAAAATCCTTGATAATTATCCGGTATCAGTCACTTCGCTCAGATTTGACAATGCCGAGATCGGAAGAGCGGCCTGCAGAGTACTCCTTGATATGCTCGAGGGGAAGAAAGTGCCGCATAAGACAGAACTGGATTATGAGGTGGTGCTGAAAGAGTCGACAAAGTAAGACTGCCGCGGCGCGGAAAGGCGCAGCTTTGTCGAAATACCGCGGATTTGCGCAAAAAGCGCAAATCCGCGGTATTATTTTTGTGAAATATACACAAAAATATAAAGCCATGAATGTCTAATGTGCATATTGTAAAATAAAAAATCCGGTGCTATAATTCAATAAGAACAAGCGGTTGCGCAGGCGCGGGCTGCGCATCGGCGCAAATATATAACCGGTATATTTATATCGGAGAAGGAGGACCTTTATGAAGAAAAAGTTGGTAAGTGTATTGTTATCGGCGGCAATGGTTGCATCGCTGCTTGCGGGATGCGGCAGCAGTTCGGATGACTCTTCTGACTCTTCCGAATCTTCGGATGATACTGCCGAGATTCAGGATGTGTCTCTGACTTTGTGGGGAGCGGAGGAGGATCAGACGCTTCTGCAGGAGCTGATCGATTCGTTTGTTGAGGAGTATTCTGATGTGGCGAATATCACTGTTGAACTGGGTGTCGAGAGTGAGGCTGATGCGAAGGATGATGTGCTGACAGACGTAGAGGCTGCTGCGGACGTGTATGCTTTCGCGGATGACCAGATCGCGGATCTTGTGAGCGCGGGAGCGCTTCAGTCCATTGATGATATGGACGAAGTCCTGCAGACTTACGCGGGAAAATCGGTCGATGACGTGAAGAGCGCGAATCAGGAAGGCTCTGTCGAGGCCGCTACGGTTGACGATACGCTGTATGCGTTCCCGATGACTGCGGATAACGGTTATTTCCTGTTCTATGATTCATCTGTTCTCTCGGAAGAGGATGTCGCTTCATGGGACAGCCTTCTTGAGGCAGCCGAAGAGGCAGGAATGAAAGTCGGAATGACGCTCGCGTCCGGATGGTACAATGCGTCGTTCTTCTACAGCGCAGGCTTTACGACCGCGCTTAATGATGACGGAACAACATACATCGACTGGAATGGTGAAGCTGACTATACAGGAGTAGAAGTAACCCAGACAATGCTTGAGATCGCGTCAAGCTCGGCGTTCATGGCGATCACGGATGGGGATGTCTCCAACCAGATCGCTTCCGGAGACCTCTGCGCGGTTGTATCCGGTACATGGGATGCGACGGCGGCTCAGGAAGCTTTCGGTGACGGTTACGCGGCATGCAAGCTCCCGACCCTTACGATCGCCGGCGATGAAGTGCCGATGGCTTCTGTAGCAGGCTACAAACTGGTAGCGGTCAATGCTCATTCGGAGAACGTGGGCTGGGCAGCCCTGCTCGCCGACTGGATCACGAACGAAGACGCGCAGCTTCAGCGCTTTGAGATGCGTGAGATCGGACCTTCCAACATCGCGGTCGGTGAATCTGAGGAAGTGCAGGAGAATACAGCTCTGGCGGCGCTTTCCGCACAGAATGAGTACGGTGTTGTTCAGTCTGTAGGAACCAATTTCTGGTCGCCCACAGAGACATTCGGCGAGATGGTCGCGCAGGGTGAACTGAGCGTCGATGACCCGGATGGAATTCAGGAAGCGCTGGATACGATGGTAGAAGGTGTAACAGCAGCGGTTGAATAACAGTCGGACGGGAGAGCGGCTCATTACACGGTTGGAATGAGCCGCTCTTCTTGTTTCGGGACAGGGCCGGGCGGGAGGATATCCGCCCGGTTCCGGAAGGAGAGAAAAATGGGAAAGATCAAAGGAAAGGTCGGATCTGTCATAGGGGCGGCCGGGAGATTTTTCAGGGGCTTCGGAGAGGCGGCCGCAAAGGGAAATCTTTTTGTAAAGCTGTCCATGCTCTGGATGGGCGCCGGATATTTCCGATATAAGCAATATGTAAAATCCGCGCTGATCACGGTCTTTGAAGCGCTTGTTATTGTGTTCAGCGTGTTGGTTTCTTCACAGTATATTCCGAAATTCGCGACTTTGGGAACCGTGAAAAGAGAATCCGTATTTAACGCGGCGACCATGAAAAATGAGGTGAACGACTATGATAATTCGTTTATGATCCTTCTGTTTTCAGTCGTGAGCATTGTGATATGGGCAGTGTTTCTCGTCATATGGCTTTTCAATGTGAAACATGCGTATGAACTTCAGAAAATGGCGGAAAACGGCGAGCATATCAATACGTTTAAGGAAGATCTGAATACCTATCGCAACGAGAATTTTTATAAAACGCTTCTTGCCCTGCCTGTTGCGGGCGTAGTTGTCTTTACACTGGTCCCGCTGCTCATACTGATCCTGGTGGCATTTACGAATTACGATCAGAACCATATGCCCCCGTCGGAGCTTTTTACATGGGCGGGACTCGACAACTTCATCAGTCTGTTCGGCGGCGGCGGTCTGACGATCACCTTCGGATATTCCTTCGTAAGAGTATTGATATGGACTTTGGTATGGGCTGTATTTTCTACATTTACGACATATATCGGCGGTATCCTCCTGTCGCTGCTGATCAACCATAAGCGGGTAAAACTCAAGAAAATGTGGCGTACGCTGTTTGTCGTCACGATCGCGGTTCCGCAGTTCGTATCGCTTCTGCTGGTAAGGAACTTCTTTTCCGACGGCGGTATCGTCAACGCGATATGCTCCGATATCGGGCTTACGGGGTTCCTGCGGGATATCGGACTGATCAGTACCTCTTACATACCGTTCCTGTCTTCGCCGATATGGGCGCATGTAATGATCATCCTGATCAATATCTGGGTGGGTGTTCCCTATCAGATGCTGATCGCGACAGGAGTGCTGATGAACCTGCCCTCCGACCAGATCGAGAGCGCGAGGATAGACGGGGCGACCGCGCCTCAGATCTTCCGGCATATCACGATGCCGTATGTGCTTTTTGTTACAGGTCCCGCTCTGGTGACGGACTTTGTGAAGAATATCAATAACTTTAACGTGATCTATCTGCTGACGCAGGATGTATATACGACGACGGACCAGGCGCTCGCGAACTCCCAGGCAAAGGAAGTCGATCTGCTTGTCACATGGCTGTTCCGTCTGACACAGGAATACTATAATTATAAGATGGCCGCCGTTATCGGTATTGTTGTCTTTGTGATCTGTGCGGCGTTCACACTGATCGCATTCGGACGGATGACCAGAGGAGACCGGGAGGAGGTATATCAATAATGAAAATCAGAGTTTCAGATATCGGAAGGCATGTGCTTCTCGCTTTTCTGGCGGTCGTTTGGCTTATTCCGATCGTTTGGCTGTTCGCGACGTCGTTCAGCGCTTACACCGGCATGAACACTTCTTCGTTTTTCCCGAAAGAATGGAGCGTTTCAAGCTATATCACTCTTCTCTTCGGGGCGGATTCGGTCGCGCAGTTCCCGCGGTGGTTCTGGAATACGTTTGTGATCGCGTGCTTTACCTGCATTATTTCCACGGCTTTTGTTCTGATGGTTGCGTACGCGATGTCCTGCATGAGATTCAGGGGCAGGAAAACACTGATGAATCTCTCGGTTATCATCAATCTGTTCCCCGGCGTGCTGGCAATGATCGCCGTATACTTTATCTTAAAGAGCATCGGGCTGACGAACAGCCATCTCGGATTGATCTTTGTTTATTCCGCGTCATCGGGACTGG
Organism: uncultured Mediterraneibacter sp.; assembly: GCA_964548625.1. Lineage (GTDB taxonomy): Bacteria > Bacillota > Clostridia > Lachnospirales > Lachnospiraceae > Mediterraneibacter. The sequence goes on along the minus strand of CAZJRY010000034.1, from coordinate 10,918 downwards.
GTTATCTGATCGCGAAAGGATTTTTTGATACGGTTCCGGCTTCGCTGCGTGAAGCGGCGTACCTTGACGGGGCGAGCGAGGCAAGAGTATTTTTTAAAGTGGTAATGCCGATGAGCAGGCCGATCATCGTATATACGGTTATCAATTCATTTCTTATTCCGTGGATGGATTTCGTCTATGCGAAGATGATGCTCAATTCAGGCGTGGCTTCCCAGTGGACAGTCGCGATCGGACTTTACAATATGCTGGACAAGAGTCTGATCAACAGCTACTTTACACAGTTCTGCGCAGGAGGCGTGCTCGTTTCGATCCCGATATCGATCCTGTTCATTATCATGCAGAAATTCTATGTAGAAGGTGTTACAGGCGGAGCGGTCAAGGGTTAAAAAATGCACTGCCGGTGTACTTTTACACCGGCGGCATTCTGACAGAAAGGGCAGTATATGGAATCGTTTATCAGGGGCATGGATGTCTCCTCGCTGAAAGAACTGGAAGAGCTGGGAGCAAAATACTACAAAGACGGACAGGAGAAGGAGCTTCTGGAGCTATTAAAAGAATATGGTGTGAACTCGATCCGCTTAAGACTGTGGAATGATCCGTACAGCGGATCGGGAGTTCCGTACGGTGCGGGCACCAATGACCTTAAGACGACAATAGAACTTGCAAGAAGAGTAATTGCAAAAGATATGGGATTTCTGCTTGATCTCCACTACAGTGATTTCTGGGCGGATCCCGGCAAGCAGCGAATCCCGAAAGCATGGCGCGGCATGGATGTGCCGCGGCTTGAGAAGGCTGTATATGATTACACCAGACAGGTGCTCGTTTCATTGAAGGAACAGGATGTGTTCCCGACGATGATACAGGTCGGGAATGAGCTTTCAAACGGCCTGCTCTGGCCTTACGGGAAAGTGCCGCAGTATGACAATATCGCGCGGTTTTTGAATGCCGGAATCCGGGCGGCAAGAAGCGTCGCTCCGGATCTGCCGGTCATGCTGCATCTGGATAACGGCGGCAATAACGCTCTCTACAGAGAGTGGTTTGACGAGTTTACGAAGCGGGGAGAGGAGTTCGAAGTAATCGGGCTGTCCTACTATCCGTTCTGGCACGGGACCCTGCAGGAGCTTGAAGACAATATGCGCGACATTTCTTCACGATACGGAAAAGAACTGATCGTTGCGGAAGTGTCCATGGGACATACGATGGAGGACTATGCCGTGTATGAACAGCTCGGGGAGAACGAGCGTAAAGGCATGGCGACAAAACCGGAACTTGCCGCGAAGGCAGAGTATCCGATGACGCCGGAGGGCCAGAGCGGATTCATGCAGGATTTCCTCACGAGGATTTCGAGGGTGAAAGGTGTCCGTGGATTCTATTACTGGGAGCCGGGCTGGCTCCCGGTGCCCGGCAGCGGCTGGGCGAACGACGAGGCGCTTGCCTACATTGAAGAAAAGGGTCCGGGAGGAAACGAATGGGCTAATCAGGCGCTGTTTGATTATAACGGGAACGCACTGAAAGCGCTCGAAATAATCCGGGACTTTGCGGCAGTTCAGCCATAGGGGCGGATGAACTGTTACGGGGATTTTGCAGAAACAGGAAAGGTTTGGTACATAACATGGATAAATTCATTGTTAATATTATTCATCGTCCGGAGATGGTGCCGGAGTATGCCGAGAAGGTGACCGGACACGGGAAGGAAGAGGATATCGGAAGAAAGTCTCTGCTCACAGAGTCTCTTGACATCTTTAAGTTCCAGCAGGAGACTGCGCATAAGAACGGACTTAAGACGACGATCCAGATGACGTACGCGTCTCTCTTTAATGAAGAGGCGATCCGGATCGCGAAGGAAGACCACGAGAAATACGGAGATGAGATCGCACTGTCACTTCTGGGACTTCCGTGTACGGAGTTCCGTGAAAAATATAAGACAAAAGATTTCTGTATCTGGATGTTCTCCATGGAGGATAAGAAATCCATCGTGGACGACGTGTTTGGTAAGTTCTATGACACTTTCGGCTTCTATCCGGAGTCAACAGGTTCCTACTATATGGACGCGAAGCTGACAAACTATATCAAGGAAAAGTATCCGTCTGTAAAATGTGAGATCGCGACCTGCTGGGAGGAGGGACCAAAGGCATACCATACATGTAATAATTCGTGGTATACACTGTTCGACGGAGGTCCGTGGAATCCGTGGATCCCTTCAAAGCAGAATACACATGCGCCCGCGGCCAATGAGGCGGAGGACAGCGGCGTTGTGGCAATCCCCCATCTCTCCCGTGACCTGCTTGCCTGCTATGACGGAAACGGCTCCAATTTCGGAACCCATCCGCAGAACGTGCTGCGCGGAATGATCTATGATACAAAGACATGGGAGTATCCGTATCTGTACAACCTCATCGACCAGTACCGCGCACTTGAGAAATACAACAACGGCTATGCCTACAATATGATGTTCGTAGGACCGGGCTGGCTCAATAAGATGGGACGCTGGGAGGCTCCGTACGAACTGCTCAAAAAATCCTATGAGGACGGCATGGCATATTACGGACAGCTCAAAAAAGAAGGAAAACTTGTCGATATGACAATGGCGGAGTTCGCAGATTATTACCGCCGGAAAAAGACTTATACAGAGCCTGAGTGCGCTCTGTGGAGAGATATTCTCTACGGCTCAGACAAGCAGGTATTCTGGTACTGCGATCCGTATATGAGAGCCTGCGTCAACATGGATCAGGGCGGCGCGATCGTAGATCTGCGGCCATACGCGGCGAAACTCAAATGGGAAGTGGGGATCGGGACAAAGCATGTGCAGGACGCGTCTTATCCGTTTCTGATCCAGGAGAAATACAGAGCCGGATACTTCACGCATTACGCAGGAGAGGGAACTGTGCGCAGCGCGAAACTCACCCACAACGGTGAGGAAATAGATCTGTGCCTGTGCCGTACAAAAGCCCGTTTCTCCGAAGAAGAAATGGAAGGCGGCAGGAAAAAGAGAATCCTTACCCTTGATCCGGTGGATATTGAGTTTGCCGATCTGACTGTGAAGCTGCAGACAAGAGTAATCTTCGCTGAGGGTGAATCTGACATCCGGATAGAGAGAAATATACTGGAGATGAGCGATCCGTCCGCCAAAGTCGAACTGAATGAATACATGGTGGCATGCTACGGAACGACGGAATATCCGGAGGATATGACGGGCATTACGCTTGCCTGCGCGAAAGAAGGAGAAGAGAAGACCATCAGATATGAATACAAGTGCAGAGAAGCGGATATGGAAGGCGCCGACAGCGTCAGCGCGGTGATCCCTGAGATCGAGACAAAGGTGTCCATGACCATGGACAAAAAGGATGCAAAAGGCTATGTCCGCGAGGGATATGCATTCTCGCCGATGTTTACTCTGGGATATACGACAGAAGTTTCTGATAAGGAGGTAGTGTCCACATGGCTCAGGCTGGAAAAGGCAGATTAAATTACCGCTGTCCGATGTGTTTTATGAGAGATCTTGATATCGATATGTTCTATGATAAGGACAAAGACGAATATTACTGCATCCGATGCCAGTATGTCGGCAACGAGGAGGATGTTCTCAAGAGAAATGAAATCATCCGGATGAAATACGGCGCGATGATGAAAAGATATAAGATGGAAGATTTCTGAATCTGTGATTCTACGACACAGAAGTGCGTCGCAGGTATCTGGGATAAGATACCCGGGACGCACTTTTTGAATTATTCCTGTTATAATAAGATAGTACAGCGAGAACATCCGTTATAATGTGGATGACGGTTATTTTTAAAAGGAGGATGTGGGGTATGAAAACATTTGATTACGCAAAAGTGAAAGATCCCCGGTATTTTTGTGACGGCAGGCTGGACGCGTGCTCCGATCATGTGTATTACGCATCGGAAGCGGATATGATGTCCGGAAATTCAGAATACCGGGAAAGTCTGAACGGAGTGTGGAAATTTCACTACGCAAAGAATTACGGATCGGCTGTTACGGGGTTCGAAAAAACGGATTACTGCTGCGATGACTGGGACGATATCCGTGTTCCCGCGCACATACAGATGGAGGGGTACGACGCGCCTCACTATGTGAACACACAGTATCCGTGGGAAGGACGCGAAGACATACGGCCGGGCGGGATCCCGGAGCATTTTAATCCGACGGCAGGCTATGTAAAATATTTTACAGTCCCGGAGCGAATGCGGGGCAGACGTATTTTTATCTCCTTTCAGGGAGCGGAGAGCGGCATTGCGGTCTGGCTGAACGGAGCGTTTGTCGGATACAGTGAAGATACATTTACTCCCTCGGAATTCGAGCTGACGGATCATATAAAAGACGGGGAGAATAAGCTGGCGGCGCAGGTGTTTAAATGGACATCCTCAAGTTGGTGCGAGGATCAGGACTTCTACCGTTTTTCCGGTATCTACAGGGACGTATATCTTTATACCGTGCCGGATGTACATATCCGTGATCTCCGGGTACGTGCCGTTTTGGATGAGACTCTGTCAAAAGGAAAATTCGAGATCCGGACAGAGACATGGGGAGAGGGGAGAGCCCGCATCTGTCTTTCTTATAAGGGCGCGACGTGTCTGGAGGATGAGAGAGCGCTTGCAGGCGAGGATACGTGGCAGTGGGAGCTTGACAGCCCGAAGCTCTGGAGCGCGGAAGAGCCGGAGCTGTACGATCTGACAATCGAGGTATATGACGCGGACGGCAGCCTGTGCGAAGTGATCCCCCAGAAGACCGGATTCCGCAGATTCGAGATGAAAGAACATATTATGACGCTGAACGGAAAGAGGATTGTCTTTAAAGGAGTGAACCGTCATGAGTTCAGTTCTGCGGGCGGCAGGTGTGTTACAGAGGAGGAGCTGCGCAAAGATCTGGCTGTGATGAAACAGAATAATATCAATGCCATAAGGACCAGCCATTATCCGAATTCATCGCTGCTCTACAGGCTGTGCGATGAATACGGCCTGTACCTGATCGACGAGACGAACCTCGAGTCACACGGCTCATGGGATACGGTTTACGCGACAGGCGATCATGACTATATCGTACCGGACAACAAACCGGAATGGCTGGACATGGTGCTGGACCGTGCGAATTCCATGTATCAGAGGGATAAGAACCATCCGTCCATCCTGATCTGGTCCTGCGGCAATGAATCCTACGGCGGCAGAGATATTTACGAGATGTCTCGGTTTTTCCGCGGGGAGGATCCCACCCGTCTGGTGCATTATGAGGGCGTGTTTCATGACCGCAGCTATAATGACACGAGCGATATGGAAAGCCGGATGTACCCTTCGGTGGAATCGATCAAAGAGTTTCTGGCAAAAGACCGGAGAAAGCCGTTTATCTGCTGTGAATATACCCATGCTATGGGGAATTCCTGCGGCGCGATGCATAAGTATACCGACCTGACGGATACAGAACCCCTTTATCAGGGCGGATTCATATGGGATTATATCGATCAGACGATCACGAAAAAAGACCGGTACGGCAATGAGTTCCAGGCGTACGGCGGCGACTTTGACGAGCGGCCGACAGACTATAATTTCAGCGCCAACGGCATTGTGTACGGCGGGACCAGAGAGCCCTCCCCAAAGGTGCAGGAAGTAAAATTCAACTATCAGAATATTACCGCGGAAGTATCAGAAACACAGGTAAGAGTTATTAATAAGAATCTGTTTGTGAATACGGATACATTTGACTGTATCGTGACAGTGGCGCGAAACGGCATACAGATCAGGCGCGGAGAGCTGGAAACGGATGTGGAACCGCTGAGTGAAAAAACATATGATCTTCCGGTACAGCCGGAAACCGCGCCGGGCGAATATACGATCACGGTATCGTTCCGGCTGAAAAATGAGACAGTCTGGGCGGCCGCGGGACATGAAACGGCATTCGGCCAGTATGTATATAAGGTGAAGGCAGAAAAGAAACAAAGCGCCGGACCGGTCACTGTGATCCGCGGAAAGCATAACATCGGTGTAAAAGGAGAGAACTTTGACGCACTGTTTTCCGTGCAGGAGGGAGGTCTTGTGTCATACCGGTATGCGGGCAAAGAGATGATAAAGGAGATGCCGAAACCTAATTTCTGGAGAGCGCCTGTGGATAACGACCGGGGAAACCAGATGCCGAAGCGCTACGCGCAGTGGAAGATCGCGGGCATGTATCTGTCCAATAAAGATTTCCGTGAAGGGACATGGAGCCCTGTCATAGAGCCGGAGGTTGAAGAGACACGCGGGAAAGATGCCAAGGGCGGCGAAAAGGTGTATTCTGTGAAGATCACTTACAGATACCTGATGCCGACCGCGCCGGTGAGCGAATGTACGCTCTCTTATGAGGTGACGGGCGACGGGCGTGTAAAGACGACGCTTTCCTATGATCCGGTGAAGGAACTTGGGGACATGCCGGAATTCGGCGTCATCTTCAAATTAGACGCGGATTATGACCATGTGAAATGGTACGGGCTCGGACCTGCGGAGACTTATGCCGACCGCAAGAGAGGCGCGAAGCTCGGTATTTATAAGAATCTTGTGAAAGATAATATGGCGGCGTATATTGTGCCGCAGGAGTGCGGAGCCAAAGAGGAGGTGCGGTATGCAGCGGTAACGGACAGGAGAGGAAGAGGCATGCTCTTTGAGATGGATGAAAAGAGCGGGCCGATGATGTTCTCCGCCCTGCCGTACACGCCTCATGAGCTGGAAAACGCGAAGCATCCGTATGAACTGCCGCAGGTACACTACACGGTAGTCCGCGCGGCGCTGGGACAGATGGGGATTGGCGGAGACGACAGCTGGGGTTCTCCGACGCATCCGGAATATCTGCTCGATGTAAAAGGAAAGATGACATTTACATTCAGCTTCCGGGGTATTTAAGGGAAAGCCGGAAAAAAGAGAAGAGGAAAAGGAGAACGATCATGTTAGGAGGACATTTGCTCCACGGCGGAGATTACAATCCGGAACAGTGGCCGGACTGCCCGGATATTCTGGAGGAAGATATCAGACTTATGAAAGAGGCAGGCGTCAACTGTGTGACGCTGGGCGTGTTCTCGTGGGCGGTACTGGAGCCGGAAGAGGGCGTATACGACTTTGACTGGCTGGAAGAGATCATTGATGATCTGGGCAAGGCAGGGATCCGGGTAATCCTTGCGACGCCGTCGGGCGCCATGCCCCACTGGCTGACGCAGAAATATCCGGAAGTGATGCAGGTGCGCGCCGACGGGCGCAGGAACCTTCCGGGGAAACGGCATAATTTCTGCTATACATCGCCGGTAATGCGCGCGAAGATCACCGCTCTCGACGAGGCGCTTTCAGAGAGGTTCGGGAAGAAAGAAAATGTGATCCTCTGGCATCTGTCCAATGAGCTGGCGGGGAATTTCGGTGACGGAGCCTGCCACTGCGATCTGTGCCAGAGCGCTTTCCGAGAGTGGCTGAAAGAAAAATACGGTACGCCGGACGCGCTGAATCAAGCGTGGTGGGGCCGTTTCTGGAGCCATGTATATACAGACTGGGAGCAGATCCACAGCCCGGCGCCCCACGGAGAGACGACCGTCACCGCACTGGAGCTTGACTGGCACAGATTTGTCACGGACCAGATCAGTGATTTCTGCGGCATGGAGAGACGCGCCGTGGCGGCGCACTCGGATCTTCCGGCGACGACAAACTTTATGGATATATTTAAGAACATCGATTACAACAGGCTGCAGAAAGAGCTGGATATCGTGTCGTGGGACAATTATCCGTTCTGGCACAGACAGAAAGACGAGGTTCCCGCGGCGGTCCGGGCGGCGTTTAACCACAGCATGATGCGCAGCATGAAGAAAAAAACGTTCCTCCTGATGGAGAGCGTGCCGTCCGTGATCAACTGGAGAAACAATAATCCGGTGAAACGTCCGGGAATGCATATGCTCTCCTCTATGCAGGCGGTCGCCCACGGGTCGGATTCTGTCCAGTATTTTCAGTGGAGAAAAGGACGCGGTTCCTACGAGAAATTCCACGGCGCGGTGCTGGATCACAAGAACGGGAGCAATACACGTACATTCCGTGAAGTGGCGGAAGTCGGAAAGCGGCTGCCGGGGCTGGATCAGATCCTTGACGGAACCGTAAATCGTCCGAAAGCCGCCGTTCTTTTTGACTGGGCGAACTGGTGGGCCGTTGAAGACATCACGGGCCCGAGACTGGACTTTGACTATCCTGCCTGTGTGCTTTCACATTACCGCGCGTTCTGGGAGAAAGGCATTGAGGCGGATATCATAGATATGGACGCGGATATCAGCGGGTATCAGCTTGTGTCCGCTCCTCTTAATTATATGTATAAATCCGGGTGGGCTGAAAAAGTAAGGGCGTTCGTTGAAAGCGGCGGAACTTTCGTGACTGCCTGTTTCAGCGGCATGGCGGATGAGACGGATCTCTGCTTTACCGGGCATCATCCTCTGGAGGATGTGCTGGGCGTCATACAGGAGGAAATTGACGCCCCCTCGGAAGAATTTGAAAACCGATTCGCGTATAACGGAACAGAGTATCCGGCGCGGCGGCTGTGCGAGATCGATCATGTAAAAGAAGGCGCAGAAGTACTCTCTGTCTATGAGAGGGATTTCTATGCGGGCTGCCCGGTGGTAACGCGCAATACGTTCGGAAAAGGCGAGGCGTATTATCTGGCGGCGGAGTCTGACGCGGCATTTATGCGGGCGTTTTACGGCGATGTATTTCAGCGCATCGGGCTGAAAAA
>CAZJRY010000034.1:0-2082 GCA_964548625.1 uncultured Mediterraneibacter sp. | reverse complement strand
TTTATGAAAACATTTTTAAGTTCTGAAAAATGTAAAAACAGGCGCTAATATTGACTTTCTCAAAAGCATATACTAAAATTCCATGCAGGAACTTGGAGCAGATCTATTATTTCTTATGAGGAGACATTATCATGCAGTCATCAACAGAACTCAGAAATTTACTGAACAGGATCGATCACCGGGGCTATCCGGCTTATAAAGATACAAGAGGGGCTTACCAGTTCCCCGGCTATATCCTGTCCATCGACCATGTGCAGGGCGACCCGTTCGCTTCGCCGTCGAAAGTGAGCGTCCGCGTGGCGGGGCGCACGGCGGGATTCCCGAGAGAACTATATATAGGAGATCATCAGAGGACCGCCCTGCAGGACGAGCTGACGAGGCAGTTCGGCAGACGGGCGGAGCAGTTCGCTTTTAAGGCGAAAGGCTCGGGAAAGAGCGGCCTGATCTCTGTGAGCCGCTGTTCTCAGGAGGTGCTGGAGCGCACGGCGTGCCGCATTGATCCGAAGAACGGCGATATCGTGCTGCGCATGGAGATCGGATTTCCGGCGAACGGGCGGACGATCAACGCGGGAGAACTGGAAAAGATCCTTTTTGATTTTGTGCCGGAGTGCGTGAAACACGCGCTCTTCTATAAAAATATGGATGCAAAGCGGTTAAGGACGATCGTCGATCTTGCGGAGGATCAGCACTATATCCGCGAGATGCTGCCGCAGATGGGGCTCTGCGCGTTTGTCGCGAACGGGAGCGTGCTCCCGAGAGAGTCGGGGATCTCCCCCCGGCCGATGAAAGGCGGAGTAAAGTTCCGGTCCCCGAAAGAACTGGAAGTGACGATGGAGCTTCCCCACAGAGGAAAGATCACCGGCATGGGAATCCGTAAAGGGATCACCCTGATCGTGGGCGGCGGCTATCACGGAAAGTCTACTCTGTTAAAGGCATTGGAACTGGGAGTGTACGACCATATCGCGGGGGACGGCAGAGAATATGTTATCACGGACAATACTGCCGTGAAGCTGCGCGCGGAGGACGGCAGAAGCATTCAGAAGACGGACATTTCCATGTTTATCAACGATCTTCCGAACGGGAAAGACACCGTGGGATTCTGCACCGAGGATGCCAGCGGCAGCACCTCTCAGGCGGCGAACGTAGTGGAGAGTATTGAGGCGGGGACGTCGCTTCTCCTGATCGACGAGGATACGAGCGCGACGAACTTCATGATCCGGGATGAACTGATGCAGCGGGTCATCCACCGCGACATGGAGCCCATCACCCCTTTTATCGAGCGGATACGGGAGCTGTATGATGATTACGGCATTTCCACTGTGATCGTGGCGGGAAGCTCAGGGGCTTATTTCCATGTGGCGGACACCATTATCCAGATGGACCGCTACGTGCCGAAGGATATCACTGCCTACGCGAAGAAAGAGGCGGAGAGTTATCCGGCGGTCAGCGGTCCGGAGGCGCCCGCGATGAGACCGGATTTCCGCCGCTGCCCGCGGCCGGGAAAGGGCTTCCGGGAGAACGACAGGATCAAGATGAAGACCATGGGGCGCGAGGCAGTCATGATCAACAAGGAGACGATAGATCTGCGCTATGTGGAGCAGATCACGGACAGCGAGCAGGTGACGGCTCTCGGATACTGTATGAGGTATGCGCAGAAGCATATCATGGACGGAAGGAAAAATCTCAGGCAGATCGTGGACGAGCTGGAGCGCGTCATAGAGAAAGGAACCTTGTCGGCGCTGTGCGAGAGCAGCTCGAGTATTTCCTGCATGGCAATGCCGAGACGGCAGGAGATCTTCGCCTGCTTCGACCGTTACCGGAGCCTGAAGATGTAAGACCGGATGCGCGCAGTGCGGATCGCTCTGCGGGTATCCGGGCAGGGGCTCTAATCCGGAATCATAACGGAAAATTGAGCGGCCTCTCTGGAAAAAACCGAGATCATAGTGAAAGGAACAGAACAGCATGAGATTTTTTCACTTATCAGATCTTCATATCGGCAAACAACTGCATCATTATAACCTCCGTGGGGATCAGGAGCATATTCTCGGGGAGGTTATTTCCTGTGCGGAAAAGTTTCATCCG
>CAZJRY010000033.1:0-20681 GCA_964548625.1 uncultured Mediterraneibacter sp. | reverse complement strand
AGAAAAAACCCTTAAAATCAAGGGTTTCCGACTGCGGAAGATGGGACTTGAACCCACACGGCACGAATGCCACAAGATCCTTAGTCTTGCTCGTCTGCCAGTTCCGACACTTCCGCATTCCATATTTATCGCGGTCAGTTTGATCTTTCTCGCTGACCACAATTGATATGATACTATCACAAACCTAAAATGTCAACTGATATTCGCGGAAAAATTAAAGTTCGAAAATTGTTCAGTTTTTTTTAAAAAAACCGAAAATTTAAACAACTGATTTTGCAGACGCCGGCGTACCTTTCGCCATGCCAGTTCGATTCCGCTTCGCTCCATCTCACTGCGGGCTTTCGCCCTATACAGGAAGAGATACAGCGTTGATTTTGTGCAAGCACAACCAACACTGTATCTCTTCCTGTGCACGGCTCAATGCTTATTGCATGTTTCCTTCAAATTTGGGAATCCCGTCAAAACCGGCCTGGAGGTCTTCGTCTGTAGGAATGTAGTCCGTCATCTCGCCATTGTTATATTTCTCGTACGCAACCATGTCAAAATAACCGGTTCCTGTAAGCCCGAACAGGATCGTCTTTTCTTCCCCTGTCTCTTTGCATTTCATCGCTTCGTCAATCGCAACGCGGATCGCGTGGCTGCTCTCCGGTGCGGGAAGGATGCCTTCTACTCTCGCGAACTGCTCCGCAGCCTCAAATACAGATGTCTGTTCTACCGAACGGGCTTCCATGTATCCGTCGGCATAGAGCTGTGAAAGTGTTGAGCTCATACCATGATATCTCAGTCCCCCCGCGTGATTTGCGGAAGGAATAAATCCGTTTCCGAGAGTATACATCTTCGCCAGCGGGCATACCATTCCGGTATCGCAGAAATCATAGGCAAACACACCTCTTGTCAGGCTCGGGCAGGACGCCGGTTCTACAGCGATAAACTGATAATCAGCTTCCCCGCGGAGCTTCTCTCCCATAAACGGAGAGATCAGCCCTCCCAGATTGGAGCCGCCGCCCGCGCAGCCGATGATCACGTCCGGCTTGATACCGTATTTGTCCATCGCGGTCTTTGTCTCTACTCCTATGACCGACTGGTGCAGGAGTACTTGATTCAGCACGCTTCCCAGTACATACCGATAACCGTCCGTATGTGTGGCTGCCTCTACCGCCTCGGAAATCGCGCATCCGAGACTTCCTGTCGTCCCCGGATGCTCCGCAAGTATCTTCCTTCCGACTTCCGTCGTATCCGACGGCGACGGAGTCACGCTTGCTCCGTATGTCCTCATCACCTCGCGGCGGAATGGTTTCTGTTCGTATGAGCATTTCACCATGAACACTTTACAGTCAAGATCAAGATACGCACATGCCATGGAAAGCGCTGTGCCCCACTGACCTGCCCCTGTTTCTGTTGTGACGCCTTTCAGCCCCTGTTCTTTTGCATAATAAGCCTGCGCTATCGCCGAATTGAGCTTATGGCTTCCCGATGTATTGTTCCCTTCAAATTTATAGTAGATCTTTGCCGGAGTCTGAAGTTTCTCCTCAAGGCAGTAAGCTCTTACAAGCGGAGCCGGACGGTACATTTTATAGAAATCACGGATCTTCTCCGGGATCTCGATATAGCGGTCGTCGTTATCCAGTTCCTGCTTCACCAGTTCCTCACAGAATACAGCGCCCAGCTCTTCCGCCGTCATCGGCTTTAACGTAGCCGGATTAAGAAGCGGGGCCGGCTTATTTTTCATATCCGCGCGGACGTTATACCATTCTTTGGGCATCTCGCTCTCTTCAAGATAGATTTTGTAAGGGATTTTCTTTTCGCTCATTTTCTTTTTTCTCCTTTCAAACATTTCTATTGGGGACTCGAGAATGCTGTGAGTATTCCGCAAACAAAAAAGCTCTCATCCCAGACAATTAAACTATTGCAGGGACAAGAGCTTATATACCTTTCAAACTCCTGCGGTGCCACCCGGCTTGATGCTATTTGCATCCACTCATCGCATACCGACATATGCCGCTTTTCTTAACGAAGTCGCTTTCTCCGTCTCACCTACCTGACAGCGGCGCCGAATGAATCTCAGCCGCCACTCTCATCTTCAGTTCGCCCTCAGAAGCCCATTCACTCCATGTACATCTGCCGCTTTCCACCATCAGCGGCTCTCTGTGAGATCTCCATTGGAGTTACTTGCTCTTCGTCAACGGTTTAAAACGACTCTATCACGTTACATTAAAGATGTCAACTGCAAATTCTCCACAAAACACATAAAATCTTTCAACTCGATAAATTTCCCGTCATCCAGAATAGCTTTCCCGCTCATCTTCCCGAACACCTGATGCTGATCTGAAGATACGAGGAAAACGGACATACTTGCCGCGCGCTCCAGCACCGGCTCAAATTCCATCTCAAACCGTCCGTCGCCGGAAGAAAATCTCCATGGTTCCATATAGTCGTTCTGTGGTATGTGAAACGTCACATCGTCCAGTTTATGACCCTTGCCGTCATAGTAAAGGATATTTTCCGTCGCGGCAGGCATATCTCCGGATCCGTACCCGATATTAAATCCGAACGGCTTTCCACCGACCGTGCCGTTTCCCGATCCCCAGTACCGGATATTGTTATAAGTCCGGACGCCTCTTCCCCAGTCAAGGGTTCCGTAGTCTTTGTCCGGGCTGAACCAGTAAGTGACATCGTCAAAAGACATATATCCTTCCGCCGGCATACAGTTGATCTTCTGATTGTAGCAAAAAGCTTTTTTCCCGCTCCATGGAGTCGCGATCGTCATGGTATCCATATCCGGCTGATCCAATGTGATCTCGCAGTAGAATGGTTTTCCTTCATAAAAATCTTTGAAATCACAGGAAATCATGCGCCTCCCCGAATCCACGCGGAACTCCAGCCGCATTCTTTTGTCCTTGTAGACGGTATCGCCTTTCGATGAGGAAGGCGGCATCTTCATCTTGCCCATAGGAAAAGGCGTAAGGATCGTTTCCGTATGTTCCCATCTCTCCTTAAAATTCAAAAGGGAAACCGACTGAAATCCGATGCATCCGTTGTCGGACAAAGTAAAGGCAGCTGCATAATCTTCATTCGATACCACGTAGTAATCCCATTCTTGGATCCGGAAAGCAGGAGCATGAATGCTCTTCCTGTCATACTGCCATACCTGCCGGCGCGCCCAGCCCGGTTCTGCGATCCTTCCGTTTCCATCGAGAAGCGGCTGTTCCTTCGTTACTTCATGATTCCTCATATCTGTCACACCCCGTTTCCGGCGAAATATCAAATGTGTTTCACCGCAATTTATTCTTCCCTCAGTGCACGGGACAATTTTGAAAAAATCCCGCAAAATAAAGATGAGCCCGAATCCCAACCGGGACCGGACTTCTGTCATTATTCTACTACGCCGCTTTCTCTTTTGCAAGTGCTGCAAGCGTTGCAAATGCTTCTTTATCATTTACAGCCAGCTCAGCCAGCATCTTTCTGTTCATATCCACATTTGCCAGCTTCAGGCCGTGCATAAACCTGCTGTATGACAGGCCGTTCATTCTTGCAGCCGCGTTGATACGCGCGATCCAGAGCTGTCTCATCTGACGTTTGCGCTGCTTTCTTCCCGCATATGAAGAAGTAAGAGCTCTCATGACAGACTGTTTTGCCACTCTGTACTGTTTGGAGCGTGCTCCTCTGTATCCTTTTGCCAGTTTCAGTGTTCTGTTATGTTTCTTCTTAGCGTTTACTCCGCCTTTGATTCTTGCCATTTCTTAATCCTCCTATTTCATTAAAAACCGTTTACCTGTAATCGTGTCTCTCTGTCCGGCTGCGCCATCCGCAACGCTGAACCGCTGCTTACAGATACGGCAGGACCTTTTTCATGTTCTTTACGTTTGTCGCGTCCGTAATCGTAGATTGTCTGAGGTTTCTTTTTCTCTTTGTGGACTTCTTAGTTAAGATATGGCTCTTGTAAGCTTTATTTCTCTTCAGTTTTCCTGTACCTGTTTTTTTGAAGCGCTTTGCTGCTGCTCTGTTTGTTTTGATTTTTGGCATGATAATTTCCTCCTTCATTGTGCTGCCTGCCGGATCTTCATCCCGGACATACCGAATTTAACGTTTTTCAGTTAAAACCATGCTCATCGCTCTTCCTTCCATCTTTGCCGGTTTCTCAACAACCGCAATGTCCGCAAGAGTCTCTGCGAAATCGTCGAGGATATGCCTGCTCTGCTGGACATGAGCCATCTCTCTTCCCCGGAAGCGCAACGTGACCTTCACCTTATTTCCCTTAGAGATAAACTTCTTCGCATTGTTTATCTTTGTATTCAGATCATTGGTATCGATATTCGGAGATAACCGGACCTCCTTGATTTCGACCGTCTTCTGCTTCTTTCTCGCCTCTTTTTCTTTTCTTGTCTGCTCATACCTGTACTTGCCATAGTCAATGATCTTGCAGACCGGCGGTTTCGCCATCGGCGCGATCTTCACCAGATCGAGTTCTGCTTCCTGTGCGATTTTTAAAGCCTCCCGGGCTGACATGATACCTAACTGCTCTCCATTCTCGCTGATCAGACGGATCTCTCTGTCTCTGATCTGCTCGTTAATCATTAAATCGCTAATTGTTGTATACCTCCGTCACATGAATTCCTTCAGGTTTCCTATGCGAAAACACAAAAAAAACGAGTGAATATCATATCCACCCGACAATCAGTAAAGCATTCCGGACTCCGGAACCGCTGCATCAATATCAGACCAATAGTCACCCGATCGTGCTATGGTGAGAGTGGACACTCTACTTTGTTTTTTGCTTCACGCATTGTTTAATCTAACATATCCGGTCTGCTTTGTCAACTGTATTCTGAATATATTTTTATCCTGTTTTTTTCATACATGTCACTGCCATGGCTCCCGGTCCGATGTGGCACGCCACGCTTAGCGAAAGCGGTCCTTCAACGATATCATATCCGGGGAAACGGTCCTTGATCTCCTGTTTCCATTCCAGCGCGTCTTCTTTTGAACAGGTATATGCCATTCCAAGTACCATCTTGTCCTTCACGTCGGCAAACCGTTCGTTCAGGTCCTTTTCGATGGCGCTTAGCATTGTCTTTTTAGCAGACTTCCATCCGCGCGCTTTCGCAAACGCGTCCAGTTTCTCTCCCTGGATCTGGAGGACAGGCTTCAGATTGAGTACCGTTCCGATGGCTGCTGCCGCCGGTGTGACTCTTCCGCCCTTTTTCAGATACTTCAGCGTATCCACCGTAATGTAGATGCTGGCCTGAAGCTTTTCTCTTTCCAGTATTTCTTTGATCTCCGCCGCGGTCTTTCCGTGGTCACGCAGATACATGGCGTCGTATACAGACTGTTCCTGTGTAACGGAAATCCTCTGATTGTCGACAACCTGTACCCTGCCTTTGTATTCATCCGCAATCGACATGGCTGTGGCGCAGGTACTGCTCAGTCCGCTGGACATTGGGATACAGACGATCTCGTCATATTCTTTCAGCACTTTCTCCCACAGTTCCATCACATTTCCCGGAGAAGGCTGGGAAGTGGATATATCGGAATCCGTACCCAGTTTCTCATAAAACTGTTCCTGCGTCAGCGTAATATCTTCGTAATAAATCTTGCCGTCAATAAAAAACGGCATGGGGAGCACATAGATTCCAAGCTCCTCCCCCCGTTTCTGTGTAATTCCGCTGTTACTGTCAGTAATGATGGCAATTCTACTCATTTTTATCTCCTGATTCTTAAAGCTGTATTCCGGTTCTGTTATAAGCTCCTAATTTTTAAAGCTGTGGATCGGGGCAGGTATCCGCCCTTTCCTGCCGACAAATGTCTCGCAGCCGAACTCATTGACCGGCATGACCGGAGCATAACCCAGAAGTCCTCCGAACTGTGCCGTATCTCCGACATCTTTTCCGATAACAGGGATCAGACGCACGGCCGTTGTCTTCTGATTTACCATGCCGATCGCCATCTCATCCGCTATGATACCGGAAATCGTGCTCGCGGAAGTCTTGCCGGGGATCGCGATCATATCAAGACCTACCGAGCAGACGCAGGTCATAGCCTCCAGTTTCTCCAGCGTCAGGGAGCCCGCATGAACCGCATCGATCATTCCCTGATCCTCACTGACCGGGATAAACGCGCCGCTTAAGCCGCCCACATAGGAGGACGCCATTACACCGCCTTTTTTCACCTGATCATTAAGCAGCGCAAGCGCTGCCGTCGTTCCCGGCGCGCCCACACGCTCCAGACCGATCTCCTCGAGGATCTCCGCCACACTGTCTCCCACATCCGGCGTAGGCGCAAGAGAGAGATCCACGATCCCGAACGGGACCCCCAGACGCCGGGATGCTTCACCGGCCACAAGCTGTCCGACACGAGTCACCTTAAAGGCGGTTTTCTTGATCGTCTCGCAGAGCTCCTCGAAACCTTTTCCGCGGACTTTCTCAAGCGCTTTTTTCACCACTCCCGGACCGCTGACGCCCACATTGATCACGGCGTCGGCCTCGGTGACACCGAGAAAAGCGCCTGCCATAAACGGGTTATCATCAGGCGCGTTGCAGAAGATCACGAGCTTCGCGCATCCGAGAGAATCCCTGTCCTTTGTAGCCTCGGCCGTCGCTTTCACGATCTGTCCGCTCAGGCGCACGGCATCCATGTTGATACCTGTCTTTGTAGAGCCCACGTTGACAGAACTGCAGATACGTTCTGTGACCGAAAGCGCCTGAGGAATTGACCGGATCAGATTCTCATCGCTCTTTGTCATTGCCTTTGAGACAAGAGCCGAGTATCCGCCGATGAAATTAACCCCCACTACTTCCGCTGCCCTGTCAAGGGTCTTCGCGATCTCTGTAAAATCCTCCGGGGTCTTGCACGCCGCCCCTCCGACCAGAGCAACAGGAGTAACGGAAATTCTTTTATTCACGATCGGAATGCCGAACTCCTTCTCTATATCACGCCCCACAGAGACAAGATCCTTTGCGGTTGCGACGATCTTTTCATAGATCTTACGGTTCAGTTCCTTTAAGTCAGAGTCAATGCAGTCCAGAAGACTGATACCCAGCGTAATCGTCCTCACGTCAAGGTTCTCGCTCTCGATCATCTTATTTGTCTCTGACACTTCATACATATTGATCATACAGCATTTACCTCCCCCGCGATCTACAGCCTGTGCATTTTCTCGAAAATCTCTTCTCTCTGACAGTGGATGCTCACGCCTATCTCCCGACCAAGTGCCTCCATCTCGTCGCAGAGCGCCGTAAAATCTTTGTCAAGATCCGTCACATCCGCGATTACCATCATATTAAAATATCCCTGAACAATGGTCTGTGAAATATCCAGGATATTGATCCTGTTCTCCGCAAGATACGTACACACTTTTGCAACGATTCCGACTGTATCCTGCCCGAGCACCGTCACGATACATTTTTTCATTTTAGTATTCCTCCCTGCTGATTATACCGTAATGATATCTGAAACAGTATCACGGCCGGCGACAAACATATCCAGATCCTCTCCCCGATAACCGTTGTCGGCAAGCGTGACTTCCAGTTTCACCGTCTCATATGCCAGTTTCGCATAATTGTTCTCTTTGCTCAGATGGCCAAGGATGATATGTTTCAGATTATCATGTAGTATATCACAAAGCAGACGTCCTGACAATTCATTTGACAGATGGCCTCTGTCACCTGAAATACGCTGCTTCAGGTAATACGGATATCCGCCCACCTCCAGCATATGTATATCATGGTTTGCCTCCAGCAGCACAGCATCCAGATTCCGGAGATGCTCTACCGTATATTCATCATATTTCCCCAGATCTGTCGCCACCGCGACTGATTTTCCGTCACATTCCATGCGGTATCCCGACGGCTCGCCGGCGTCGTGGGAGATAGCGAAAGGATTGACAGTCACATCCCCGAGCGCGAACGGTTCATCCGTGTGGATCGGATGCAGCAGCCCTTCCGGCATACGCCCCAGCCCGGAATAGCTTAAAATTCCTTCAATGGTTCCCGGCGTCGCATAGACCGGGATCTCATATTTCCTGCTGAACACTCCGAGTCCCTGGATATGGTCGGAATGTTCATGGGTGATCAGGATCCCGGTAAGCTCATCTCCTTTGATCTCCAGTTTTTCCAGTCCTTCCTCTATTCTCTTCCTGCTGATCCCTGTATCTATGAGAAGATGTGTATCATCGCTTCCCACATAGATACAGTTGCCGCTGCTTCCGCTGGCAATGCTGCACATTCTCATAACTGCAAATTATCTCCTATCTGTCTCTTTGTATCTTCAAAATCTCCGCTGTTGTCGATCACCACGCCGCAGACCGAGCGGAACCGCTCGTCCGCCGGCTGGGATGCGATCATCTGCGATATCCTGTCATCTGTATATCCGCGGAATGCCTTCAGGCGCTCTCTTCGGACATGTTCATCTGCATAAATATACCACAGCTCATCACAAAGCTCTTTTCCCACATCAGGAAGAAGCGCCGCCTCCACCACATAAAGCGTCCTTCCTTCCCCGGCTTTGCTCCGTATATCTTTCTCCACCTGCCGGATCACTTCCGGATGCACGATCCCGTTCAGCCGCGCCAGCTTCTCTTCATCGGCAAATACGATGCTTCCCAGAGCCGCGCGGTCAAGTTCTCCCCGGTCATCAAGTATCTCTGTTCCGAACTCCCCGACGATCCGCTCAAAGCACCGTGTTCCTCTCTTCTGAAGATCACGTGCGGTCCTGTCCATCTGACAGACAAACGCGCCGTAAGCGTCCTCCAGATACTCAAGGACTTTGCTCTTGCCCGAACCTACTCCTCCTGTGATTCCGATGATCTTCATTTCTTTCCGCCTTTCATCTGTATCCGTCTGCACAGGTTTTCTATTTATTTTGCCTCATACCAGTTCATTCCGGTATGCATGTCCGCGATCAGCGGCACAGAGAGCGCTGCCGCGTGTTCCATTTTATCCTTTAAGATTTCTTTTACTTCTTCCACTTCACTCTCTTCCGCCTCGATCAGAAGCTCGTCATGCACCTGCAGGATCAGTCTGGACTTCATCTCCCTCTTCCTCAGCTCCTCGTCCACACCGATCATGGCGATCTTTATGATATCCGCCGCCGTTCCCTGAATGGGCGCGTTCATTGCCGCACGTTCTCCGAAACTGCGCTGCATGAAATTACCGGATTTCAGCTCCGGCACCGGCCTTCTTCTTCCGAACATAGTAACCGCATATCCCTTTTCCTTTGCATGTGCCACTGAATCGTCCAGAAATCTCTTGATCCCGGGATATGTCTCAAAATAATGTTCGATATACCGGGCCGCTTCTTTCCTCGTGATGCTTAAATCCTGACTCAGGCCGAATGAACTGATCCCGTATACGATCCCGAAGTTCACCGCCTTGGCGTTGCGTCTCTGCAGATCCGTCACCTCGTCAAAAGGTGTGCGGAACACTTGGGACGCCGTCATTCTGTGGATATCACGCGCTTCTTTATATGCCCGGATGAGCTGCTCGTCTCCGGAGCAGTGCGCCAGGATCCTCAGCTCGATCTGAGAATAGTCGGCATCCACGAACACGCATCCTTCTTTCGGGACAAAAACTTTACGGATCAGACGGCCAAGCTCCATCCTGACAGGTATATTCTGAAGGTTGGGCTCCGTGCTGCTGAGTCTCCCCGTCGCAGTCACTGTCTGATTGAATTTCCCGTGGATCCGCCCGTCCGCTCCGATAAAGGCTGCCAGCCCGTCCGCATAAGTGGACTTCAATTTGGCAAGCTGCCTGTATTCCAGTATTTTCGCCACGATCGGATGATCAGGCGCAAGCTTTTCCAGCACATCCGCCGCTGTCGAGTAGCCGGTCTTTGTCTTCTTCGCATGAGGCATTCCAAGCTTTTCAAAAAGGATAACGCCAAGCTGCTTTGGGGAATTGATATTAAATTCCTCACCCGCCATGTCATGGATTTCTTTTTCCAGCTCTATGATCCTTGTTCCCAACTGATCCCCGTACGCTTTCAGGGCTTCCGCCTCAACTTTTACTCCTGCCCGTTCCATATTATATAAGGTAAATACAAGAGGCATCTCGATCTCCCGGAAAAGGCGGTCCATTCCCGTATCCGCAAGTTTTTTCTCAAGGACAGGCACGGATGCGTACGCAGTATACGCCTCATAGCAGGACTTCGCGGCGTCGTCCAGTTTTTCATCGATCATAATCCCCAGATGTTCTCTTGCCACATCTTCGCAGTCATAGTCGCTTTTCAGCGGATTGAGCAGATAGGCCGCCACGATCACGTCGAAACTGCTGTCGTTCTTTACACCCGGAAGCCATGAGAGGTACTCTTTAAGGCCGCACATGGAAAAGCATTTCACTTTTCCGGCAAGCCGCGACAGACATTCCGTCAGTTTTTCAAAGTCCATATCCATATCGCAGGGGATCGAGACGATCTTGTCTTTTCCCCACGCAAGAGAAATCCTGCCGTATCCCGAAGGATGCGCGAAAAGCGGCGGCACATTTCCCGGATCTTTGGAAAACGCGGCTCCTACACGCTCCGCCTGTTCCGCTTCGGCAAAAACAGATTCGATCTCCTGCTTCCCCGTCACTTCCCGGAAAGACGCCTCCACGTCATTGGACACCGTTTCCGCATCAAATCTGCTGAGCATATTCTTAAACTGCAGTTTCCGGAACCACTCATGTGCCTCGCTTGTAAACGGATTTCCGCAGCGGGCTTTATCCGGATCAAAATCAATATCCGCATGGATGTCGATGGTTGCCAGCACTTTGCTCATCTTTGCCTGTTCCCAGTACTCTTTCAGGTTTTTGCTCGCTCTTGGAGGTTTTAATGCATCTGCATGCTCGTATGCATTCTCAATGGACTTGTACTGCTGTATGATCTTTGTCGCAGTCTTCTCGCCGATTCCCGGCACTCCCGGTATATTATCGGAGGCATCGCCCATCAGCGCTTTCACATCGATAAATTCTTTTGGGGTGACGCCGTATCGCTCTTCCACATCAACGGCATTGTAATCTTCTATTTCCGTTCTGCCCTGTTTCGTCTTTGGAATCCTGATCTTCACATGATCTGTTGCCAGCTGAAGCGTATCCCGATCCCCGGATATGATCGATACATCCATCCCCTTTTCTTCACACAGGTGAGAGATCGTACCCAGCAGGTCATCCGCCTCAAATCCTTCTTTCTCGATGATCTCAATATTCATTGCCCGCAGGACTTCCTTGATCACGGGCACCTGCTGTCTCAGCTCCTCTGCCATCGGCTTCCGGGTTCCTTTATATTCTGCATACATCTTATGCCGGAAAGTCGGCGCATGCACGTCAAAAGTCACCGTCAGATACTCCGGCTGTTCTTCGTCCAGTATCTTAAACAGGATATTCAGAAATCCGTAGACTGCATTCGTGTGCAGACCCTCGGAATTTGTCAGGTCCGGTACACCGTAAAATGCCCGGTTTAAAATGCTGTGTCCGTCTATCAATACGATCTTATCACTCATCCGATCCGCCTCCGTCTGTATTCGGGCGCACTACTGACTATACCCGCCCTCAACCATTAATCAAGTATACACTAAAAATTCTCTTTTTTAAAGGCTGTTTTTATGGTATCATGATAAACACGGCGGCCAGCCGTGAACACCGTACGCAGCAGCCTGCGCGCAACAAAAGGAGATCAAAAGATGGACAGTATCATATTTGATGTAGACGGCACAATATGGGATTCCACGGAATCCGTAGCAGCCTCATGGAATAAAGCGATAAAAGAACACTCAGATCTGGATCTTACACTGGAACCTGTTTCTCTGAGCCGGGTATTCGGCAGGACCATGACCGAGATCGCCGATATTCTCTTCGGCGCTTTAGAATACGATGAACGCATGAAACTGCTTGATATATGTTTTGACGAGGAAAACCGTTATCTTGAAGATCATCCGGGCATCCTTTATCCCGGAGTCGCGGAAACCGTTGAGAAACTGTCACAGAAATACCCGCTCTATATTGTCAGCAACTGCCAATGCGGTTATATCGAGGTCATGCTCCGTACAACCGGACTGGAACCTTACTTCAGAGATCATCTCTGCTTCGGCGAAACTCTGGTATCCAAGGGCGAAACGATCCGTATACTGATGGAGAAAAACGGTTTGAAATCTCCCGTCTATGTGGGCGACACACAGGGGGATGCCGACTCATGCAGAACCGCCGGGATTCCTTTTATCTTTGCGGAATACGGATTCGGCAGCGTGCCCGCCGCCCGCGCCTGCATCCATACATTTTCCGACCTTGCGAAAATATATCTTTAAAAAATAAAAAAACTCTCCAGCCCAAAGCTAAAGAGTTGATTTTGCCGATGCCGCTGGCCGGACTCGAACCGGCACGGATCGCTCCGCTTGATTTTGAGTCAAGTGCGTCTGCCAATTCCGCCACAGCGGCTTAACATGGTCTTTTCTAAGACCACGTATGATTATATCATTAAAAAATACGCAATGCAACAACTAATTTTTTATCAGTTTCTTTCCGATCTCAAAGCAGTCAAACGTAGCAAAATAATCTGCCGGTGTTTCCGCTCTCCGGATCAGTTGAACATTTCCTTCTTCTTTTAGGAGCAGTTCCGCGGATCTTAATTTTCCATTGTAATTATATCCCATAGAGAATCCATGCGCTCCCGCGTCATGGATGACAAGATAATCGCCGATATCGATCTTGGGAAGCATCCGGTCAATGGCAAATTTATCATTATTTTCACAGAGGGAACCTGTCACATCATATTTGCAGTCACATGGTTCGTCTTCTTTCCCAAGGACTGTAATATGATGGTAAGCGCCATACATAGCAGGGCGCATCAGGTTGACCGCGCAGGCATCCACACCGATATATTCCTTATAGGTGTGTTTCTCATGGATTGCCTTTGTAACCAGACAGCCATATGGTCCCATCATATAGCGGCCCAGTTCGGTATAGATCGCCACATCGCCCATCCCCGCCGGGACAAGCACTTCTTCATAGACTTTGCGTACGCCATCGCCGATCGCATAGATATCATTCGGTTCCTGGTCCGGTCTGTACGGAATACCGATCCCCCCGGAAAGGTTGATAAATTTAATGTGGACTCCCGCTTCTTTTGACAGACGTACCGCCTGCTCAAACAGGACTTTCGCCAGCATCGGATAGTAGTCATTTGTCACTGTATTGCTTGCAAGAAATGCGTGCAGGCCGAATTCTTTCGCGCCTTTTGCTTTTAAAGTCTTATATGCCTCAAGAATCTGATCCGCAGTCATGCCGTATTTTGCGTCGCCCGGATTATCCATGATATCATTGCTGATCTTAAAAAGCCCTCCCGGATTGAAACGGCAGCTTATTGTCTCCGGAATATGTCCGACGGCTTTCTCGAGGAACTCGATATGTGTGATATCATCCAGATTGATGATCGCGCCAAGCCTGTCCGCCATGACAAAATCCTCTGCCGGCGTGTCATTTGACGAGAACATAATATCCTGTCCCTTGATATCAAGCGCTTCTGAAAGCATCAGCTCTGTATAGGATGAGCAGTCGCAGCCACAGCCGTACTCTCTCAGTATATTGATGAGAAACGGATTCGGCGTCGCTTTTACCGCGAAGTACTCTTTGTATCCCGGATTCCACGCAAACGCTTCTTTTAACGCCTTTGCATTCTCCCTGATCCCTCTCTCGTCATATAGATGAAAAGGTGTCGGATATGTCTTCGCGATCTCCTCTGCCTGTTCTTTCGTCACAAACGGTTTCTTTATCATCTGTTCTATCTCCTTCTTAGTATTTCCCCGGTCCTATTCAACAATAGCGATACGCATCATATTGCTTGTTGCCGTACGCTCCTGCCTGATGTTCTGAGACGGGATTCCGGCCGTCAGGACAACTACATCCCCGGATTCGATATATTGCTTCACGGTTGCCAGCTCGATCGCTCCGCCGCACATATCGTCTGTCGTGTTATACTGGATCGTCTTAAGCGGACGGACTCCCCAGTAGATAGACATTCTGCGCAGAGTCCTGTCATTCGGCGTCACGCCGAGTATATCTTGTTTCGGACGCAGATTTGACACGACTCTTGCCGTTGCGCCGCTCACAGTGGGAGTAATAATACACTTTGCGTTCAGATTTGCGGCCGCAAGCACGGAAGAATATCCGATCGCGGTGGTCAGCCCGTTCTTTAACTGGTCTCCTGTCTTATTAAGAATTGTGTCATAGTCCAGATGCTGCTCCGTATTCTCGATGATATGAACCATCATCTGAAGAGCTTCCAGAGGATATTTTCCCTGAGCCGTCTCTCCGGAAAGCATAACCGCGTCCGTTCCGTCATAAACCGCATTCGCCACATCTGTCACTTCGGCACGTGTCGGGCGGGGATTGCGGATCATGGAATCGAGCATCTGTGTCGCCGTGATAACGGTCTTAAAATTGTTATTGCATTTCTGGATCATCATTTTCTGAAGATACGGCACTTCCTCTGCCGGAATTTCCACTCCCAGATCTCCTCTCGCAACCATGATACCGTCTGCTGCACGGATAATCTCGTCAATATTGCGGATTCCCTCCGCATTCTCTATCTTTGCGATGATCGGCGTATACGGAGCCCCGAGTTCTTTCAGAAACGCTCTGATCTCAAGGACGCACTCCGCGTTTCTCACAAAAGAAGCCGCGATAAAATCAATCCCCTGCTCTACGCCGAATCGGATATCATCCTTATCTTTCTCTGTGATCGCGGGAAGGCGCACAGCCACATTCGGGACATTAACCCCCTTCTTTTCTCCAAGTTCTCCCCCGTTTTCCACTTCACATCGAATCTCTTTATCTGTTTTTGACACAACCTTCAGTCCGATCAGACCGTCGTCAATAAGGATCGTGCTTCCTCTGTCCACGTCTTCCGGCAGTCCGGTATAGGTAATGGACACTTTTGTCCCGTCCCCTTCAATCTCCTCTGTCGTAAGAGTAAAAGGCGCTCCGTTTTCCAGCATTACCTTCTTTCCGCCTTTCAGCTTTCCGGTGCGGATCTCCGGTCCCTTTGTATCCAGAAGGATCGCCGTATTTGTGTGAAGTTCTTCCCTGAGCTGCTTGAGTATATCCATACGGCTCTTCTGCTCTTCATGGTCGCCGTGCGAAAAATTGAACCTTGCTACATCCATGCCATTCAGTATCAGCTTTTTCATCAGTTCCCTGTTATTTGTATTCGGTCCCATTGTACATACTACTTTTGTTTTTTTCATAAAATCATGTCCTCCTTGTCATGTAGTGCCTGTTGGCGCGATTACAGATATTTGTCATGTATACCGGCCGGTACGCATGTCATTTTATATGCTCATGCGTGAACAGATGATCCTGACAGTATTCATAATTTCCATTGCATTTGGAGCAGAAACGAAATTCCAGGCACGGATCATCCAGTTCGGTCCGCCCGCAGACCGCGCAGCGGTGTTTCGCTCCGTTTGCATATCTCATATGAGGAGCTGACCGGCGGTTAAACTTTCTCTTTCCCGCCTGCTCCCTTGAGCCGAAACGCTTCCTGTTCCGGCTCGATAAGAAAAAGATTACAAAATTAAGAAGGGAAGCTCCGATGGCAACACGTGTTCCAATGCCGCCGCGCACAAAATAATACACAGCCATCGCCGCATAAACCAGAGCCATCCATTTCATCTTGATCGGCAGGATAAAGTACAGCATGACCTCCATATCCGGATAGATTGCCGCAAACGCCAGAAATATCGACATCGTAATGTAGTTTGTGCTGATCATTCCGACTGCGGACATTGAGACTTCTACTCCATATCCGAAATAATAAAACGCATACAGCCCGAATGCTGCCAGCACGGTAAATAAAAGTCCGGAAAAAATGTAGACATTGTACCGAAAACTCCCCCATGTCCTCTCAAGAGCTGTTCCGAGAGAATAATATAAAAGTACAAGGAATGCGAGAGAGATAATATTGGTCGTAGGCGGGATGAGTACCCATGAGATAATTCTCCACACCTGTCCTCTTAAGATCAAAGCCGGCTCCAGCGTAAGGTAGCCGATCATATCCGACATCAGATACACGACTCCGAAACCGATCACATATCCGGCCAGAAGATATACCGTAAGATTCGGAATTGCAAAACGTCCTAACTTTCTTTCTGATTTATCAAGCCAGTTCAAGAATGATTACTCCTCACTTTCAAAATATGTTCTTTATCAGCGGTTTTTCATTTTAAATCCTATACAATTGTACATTCCGCCTTACCGTTTGTCAAACAGTTGTTGTTTCTTTTTCTTTCTTTAACCTGACCGTTAATATAATTTATCCATAACCGCAGGAATTATTTTGAAATAGCACATAATAATAACAATTGTTTTTTTAAAAATTCTGTCGTATAATGTATCTTGCTGTAAATGTGGGAACACATTAAATAGGAAATAATACATATATATTATACAGAAGATTGGAGAACTTATATGAATCCGAAAGAATTACATACTCTTGGAATCGATATCGGTTCCACCACAGTAAAGATTGCGATTCTGGACGAAGAAAACGAGGTGCTCTTCTCCGACTATGAACGCCATTATGCAAATATCCAGGAGACTCTGTCTGACCTTCTCGGACGGGCCCTCTATAAACTGGGACCGGTCTATGTATCTCCCGTCATTACCGGGAGCGGCGGCCTGACACTTGCAAGAAACCTTAAAGTACCTTTTGTCCAGGAAGTAATCGCTGTGTCCACAGCGCTTCAGGACTATGCCCCCCAGACAGACGTTGCCATCGAGCTGGGCGGCGAGGACGCCAAGATCATTTACTTTGAGGGCGGCAACGTAGAACAGAGAATGAACGGCGTCTGTGCCGGCGGCACGGGCTCATTTATCGACCAGATGGCATCTCTTCTCCAGACGGATGCCGCCGGACTGAACGAATATGCGAAAGATTACAAGGCTCTCTATTCTATCGCGGCCCGCTGCGGTGTGTTCGCGAAATCTGATATCCAGCCGCTCATCAACGACGGAGCGTCAAAGGATGACCTTGCCGCGTCAATCTTTCAGGCGGTGGTAAACCAGACGATCAGCGGTCTTGCCTGCGGAAAACCGATCCGCGGCCACGTAGCATTCCTCGGAGGTCCTCTTCATTTCCTTTCAGAGCTGCGCGCAGCTTTTATCCGCACATTGAAACTGGATGATGAACACACGATCGCCCCGAACCATTCCCATCTGTTCGCCGCCATCGGTTCCGCCCTGAACTCAAAAAAGGATACTCCTGTAGCCTTAAGGGAACTTCAGAACAGACTGGAGCGCAAAGTAAAGATGGAGATCGAGGTAGAACGTCTGGAACCTCTGTTCGCCACCAATGCGGAATATGAAGAGTTCACCGCCCGCCACGCAAAGCATCAGGTGCCGGTAAAAGACCTTGCTACTTACCGCGGAAAGGCATTTCTCGGGATCGACGCCGGTTCCACGACCACAAAAGCGGCGCTGGTGGGAGAAGACGGAACGCTCCTCTACTCTTTCTATCACAACAACGACGGCGATCCGCTGGGAACGACGATCAGCGCTATAAAAGACATTTATGAAAAGCTCCCGGAAGGTGTTGAGATCGTACACTCCTGCTCCACCGGTTACGGTGAAGCGCTGATCAAGGCTGCCCTCATGCTGGATGAAGGCGAAGTCGAGACTGTCGCGCACTATTATGCGGCGGCATTCTTCGAGCCTGACGTAGACTGTATCCTGGATATCGGCGGTCAGGACATGAAATGTATCAAGATCAAGAACCAGACCGTTGACAGCGTACAGCTCAACGAAGCATGTTCCTCCGGATGCGGCTCTTTCATTGAGACATTTGCCAAGTCCCTGAACTATACGGTGGAGGATTTTGCCCACGAAGCGCTCTATGCCCAGAACCCTATTGATCTTGGGACACGCTGTACGGTATTTATGAACTCCAAGGTAAAACAGGCGCAGAAAGAAGGGGCCTCCGTCGCGGATATCTCTGCCGGACTGGCCTACTCTGTCATCAAGAATGCGCTCTTCAAGGTGATCAAAGTATCCAGTGCGTCCGAACTTGGCGAACATATCGTTGTACAGGGCGGTACTTTCTACAACAATGCTGTCCTCAGAAGTTTTGAAAAGATCGCGGACTGCGAAGCGATCCGCCCGGATATCGCGGGTATCATGGGGGCTTTCGGCGCGGCTCTGATCGCCCGTGAAAGATATACGGACTGCGAGGGTACGACCATGCTTTCCATCGACGAGATCAGGGACATGGAATACTCCACTACAATGACGAAATGCCGCGGATGTACCAACACCTGCCGTCTGACTATCAACCACTTCAGCGGCGGTCGTAAGTTTATCACCGGAAACCGCTGTGAACGCGGGCTCGGCAAAGAGAAGTCGAAGAATACCATGCCGAACCTGTTCGACTACAAACTCCACCGGTATTTTGACTATGAGCCTCTTTCGGAAGATGAGGCAAAACGCGGTGTGATCGGTATTCCCCGTGTCCTGAATATGTACGAGAACTATCCGTTCTGGTTTACATTTTTTACAAAACTGGGCTTCCGCGTGGTACTCTCACCGGCTTCCACGAGGAAGATCTACGAGCTTGGCATCGAGTCCATCCCAAGTGAATCCGAATGTTACCCGGCCAAGCTGGCGCACGGTCATGTGCAGTGGCTGATCAACAAAGGCGTAAAACATATCTTCTATCCGTCCGTTCCCTATGAGCGTAACGAATTTGAGGACGCCAACAACCACTACAACTGCCCGATCGTCACCTCCTATCCGGAGAATATCAAAAACAACATGGATCCGATCGTAAACGGAGAAGTCGATTTCATCCATCCGTTCCTCTCATTCCAGAGCGAAGATACGCTCTCCTACCGCCTGATCGAAGAACTGGGTGAGAAATTCTCCTTAAACGAGAGTGAGATCAAGTCTGCCGTACATGACGCATGGATCGAGCTTGCCGCATGCCGTCAGGACATGCGCAGGAAAGGCGAAGAAACGATCAAGTTCCTGAATGAGACAGGCAACCGGGGGATCGTCCTCGCAGGGCGTCCATACCATATCGACCCGGAAGTCAACCACGGGCTTCCGGAGATGATCACATCCTACAACATTGCCGTGCTGACTGAGGATTCTGTTTCTCATCTGAATCCTGTGGAGCGCCCGCTCAATGTAATGGATCAGTGGATGTATCATTCCCGTCTGTACGCGGCGGCGAACTATGTAAAAACAACAGAGAATCTGGATCTCATCCAGCTCAACTCATTCGGCTGCGGACTGGACGCCGTGACCACGGATGAGGTCGCCGATATTCTGACCGGATCTGATAAGATCTATACGACATTGAAGATCGATGAAGTAAACAACCTCGGAGCAGCCCGTATCCGCGTGCGTTCCCTGTTGGCGGCGATCCGCGTACGTGAGCAGAATGAGACCGAGCGCACGATCCGGCCGGCTTCTATCGAGAAGGTGCCGTTTACAAAAGAGATGCGAAAAACTCATACCATTCTCTGTCCGCAGATGTCACCAATCCATTTCGAGCTGCTGGAGCCCGCATTCAAGGCTGCAGGATATAAGATCGAGGTACTTCCGAACGATAACCGTCAGGCAGTGGACATGGGACTGAAATATGTAAACAACGACGCCTGCTACCCGTCCCTCATCGTTGTCGGACAGATCATGGACGCCATCCTCTCCGGCAATTATGACACCGACCATCTGGCAGTTATCATCAGCCAGACCGGAGGGGGCTGCCGTGCGTCCAACTACATCGGCTTTATCCGCCGGGCGCTGAAGAAAGCCGGATACGCACATATCCCTGTCATCTCCATCAATCTGAGCGGTCTGGAGGCAAACCCGGGATTCAAGATCACTCTGCCGCTCGCCATCCGCATCGCGTATGCGGCTGTGTTCGGTGATATCTTTATGAAATGTGTCTACCGGATGCGCCCTTATGAAGCAGTGCCCGGAACTACAAACGCCGTACACCGCAAATGGGTAAAAGTCGTACAGGAATTCGTGTCCGGGGGATACCCGTCGCGCAGAAAGTTCAAAAAACTCTGTCGTGACATCATTAACGACTTTGACAATATCGAGATTCTTGATATCAGGAAGCCCCGCGTAGGCATTGTCGGTGAGATCCTTGTAAAATTCCTGCCCGCTGCCAACAATCATCTGGCAGACCTGCTGGAAACAGAGGGAGCCGAGGCAGTCGTTCCCGATCTGATCGACTTCATGCAGTACTGTTTCTACAATCAGAACTTCAAAGTATCACACCTTGGATTTAAAAAATCCAAGGCACTGATCGGAAACCTTGGAATCGCGGCCGTAGAATGGCTCCGCTCACCGGCATCCAAAGCATTTGCAGAAAGCAAACACTTTGATCCGCCGGCACGCATCGAGGATCTGGCTAAGATGGCGGCCGAGATCGTATCCATCGGAAATCAGACCGGTGAAGGCTGGTTCCTGACAGGAGAGATGCTTGAACTCATCCACAATGGCGCCGGAAACATTGTATGTACTCAGCCATTCGCCTGCCTGCCGAATCATGTCGTAGGTAAGGGAGTGATCAAAGAACTGAGAAGAAAGCACCCTGAATCAAATATCGTAGCCATCGACTTCGATCCGGGCGCAAGTGAAGTAAACCAGTTAAACAGGATCAAACTGATGCTGTCAACAGCGTTCAAAAATCTTGAGAAAGAAAAATAAAGATTT